>NZ_JBHZCY010000024.1:19933-46330 GCF_042786665.1 Kitasatospora sp. NPDC059146
GGCG
Organism: Kitasatospora sp. NPDC059146; assembly: GCF_042786665.1. Classification (NCBI taxonomy): domain Bacteria; kingdom Bacillati; phylum Actinomycetota; class Actinomycetes; order Kitasatosporales; family Streptomycetaceae; genus Kitasatospora; species Kitasatospora sp. NPDC059146. The sequence goes on from NZ_JBHZCY010000024.1 coordinate 19,938, forward strand.
GCCCGGTGGCACCGTCACAGCGCGAGGGCGTGCCGGTAGACGGTTCGCAGCCTGGTGCGGAGGGTGGCGTCGGTGATGGTCTGCAGGGCGGTCTCGTGGTCGCCGGTGACGATGCGGAGCTGGGTGCGCTGGCGGTCGAGGTAGGCGGTGAGGAAGATGTGGGTCTCGCCGCTGGTGGTGGGCAGGACGGCGGTGACGTAGAGGGCGACCAGGGAGAACGACCAGCAGCCGTGGAGGAATCCGTAGGCGGGCCGGTGGGTCTTCTTCCAGGGGGAGTAGAAGGTCTGGGTGTTGTCGATCTCGCAGCCGGTGGCGTTGAGGGCGTCGTTGAGCCAGTTGTGGCCGGCCTCGTGAACGAGGTCGCGGGCGACCATGACCGGGTTGTCCGGGACGTAGTCGAGGAAGACGGTGCCGGGCATGCGGCTGATGGTCCATGAGCGCAGGGGGCTGCCCAGCGGCTTGCCGGTGAGCAGGCACACGATGGGGGCGTGGGCGTCGACGAGTTCACCGAAGCCGTACTCGGCCGCGAGACCGGCCGACTCCAGGGTGAGCTTCTGCAGGGGTTCCGGGGCGGCCTGGGTGGCGGGGCCGAGCACGTAATAAGGGGTGTCGGAGATGGACGAGGTGATCAGGTTCGCCTCGTTGGGGGCGACGGTGAGCGGACCAGCCTGGGTGAGGTCGGCGGCGCCGGCGTCGGGGTGCTCGGTGTACCAGGCGAAGGCGTCGGGGTCATCGGTGCGGGCGGCGTGTTCGGCGCCTTCGAGGACGTGGTGCGCGAGCGCGTAGGTCGCGGCGCTGGGCTCGGGCGCGGTGATGGCGCCGCCGGCGCCGCGTGCCAGGGCCTGGTGGATGCGCTGGGTCTTGGCCTGGTGGAGGTCGTGGATCGCGGGCATGCGGAAGACGGTGCTGAGGTCCATCGCGGTCTCCTTGGCGGGGAAGGGGTGGGGCCAGGGCTCGTGCGGCCCTGGCCCCGGCTGGGTTCAGCGAGCTCGATCAGGCGTGGACGGTCGGCTCGGTCGGCCAGTCGTCGGCGCCCTCCCGGGAGGAGTGCATGGTGAAGCGGACGGACCCGTCGTCGTCGCGGAGCTCCGCGACGGCGTCGAGGAAGTCCTTGGCCCAGGTGTCGTTCTTCATCGCCGGTTCCTTCTCTGCTCGGGCTTCTCGGGGTTGGGCTGGGGTTGTAATGGCCGGTCGGGGGTGCGCGCCCCCGTGGTGTGGGGGTCACGCGACGGCCTGCTCGGGTGCCGGAGGCTGGGTGCCGGCCGGGAGGGGGCAGGCGCACGGGTGTCCGTCGGCGGGGGCTTCGGCGTCGAGGGCGGCCAGGAGCTGGGCGGTGGCGTCGTCCAGGGCGGCGAAGTAGGCGGCGCCGGACGTCTCGGCGGCGGGCAGGAGCCGCAGGTCGAGGACCGGGTGGGTGCGACCGGTGGTCTCGCAGGTCAGGTTGTTGCGGGCGACCAGGAGGCGGACGGCGGGCGGCAGGGCGGCGGCGCATCGGGTGGCGGCCCGGCACAGGGCGGCGGCGGTGGCGGCGTACTCGGCGCCGTCGCGTGGGAGGAGGCCGACTTCGCGGGTCTGGCCTTTGCGGGTGCCGTCGTAGTGGTGGCCTTCGCAGCTGTCGTAGGTGACGAGGTGCCAGCGGCCGGTGAGGTGGTCGACGAGCGGTTTGATGCCGGGCTCGATCGCGTCGTTCCACTGTGGGTGGGCGGGGTCGAGGTCGTCGGCGCTCTGGGCGGCGGGGCCGGGCAGGCCGGTGGTGTTGATGTTGCCGAAGGCGCTGGTGACCAACCGGGCCGGGTGACGGGCGGCTTGGGAGTCGTCCCAGGTGGCCAGGAACGCCTGGACGTTGCGCATCCGGTTGACGGGGGTGGGGCGCCAGCAGGCTGTCCGGCACCAGGCGCCGTCCGGGTGGGCGGGGTCGGCGAGCAGGGCCGCGGTTCCGTCGATCAGGCGCATGCGGTGGTCGCAGTACGCGTCGTGCTGGCCGGCGAGGTTCATGCGCCAGCGGGTGGCGATGCAGCCGCCGCCGCAGGTGCTGCGGTAGTCGCAGGTCACGCAGGCGGTCATGAGGCCCTTGCCCTGGCGAAGGAGGTTGGAGCCGCGCTGAGCGGTCGTGACCTCGGCCAGGCTGGTGGTGGGCGTCACGTGGGTGAGCTGGGCCTGGGGCCACGGGAGTTCGTCGCAGCTGCCCAGGCGCCCGTCCGGGTAGAGGGTGACCACGTGGTCGCACTTCATGTCGGAGAAGTGGCAGAACGACACCGCGAGGCCTCGCAGCCGGCGGATGGTGGCGACGGCCGGGGAGAGCTTGAGGCGGCGGAACAGGCCGGTGGTGATCCAGTGCCGGGTGAGGCCGAGCACGAAGTCGGCGTACTGGTCGGGGGTGATCGCCCAGGCCGGGCCGCCGGCCTGCTTGAGGGCGGCCTGTTGCAGGGCCCGGCTGGGCGGGCGGCGGCTGCCGGTGTAGGTGGTGGGCCGCGTGACGGTCGTGTCGAAGCACGGCACGACGCTGACCGAGGTGACGGCCGTGAACGCGGCCAGGTGGTCGAGGACCTCGGCGGGGCGGCCAAGGACCGCGGGGGTGACGGTGGTGATGATGCCGCAGGTCCGGCCACGTTCGGACAGCAGTTCCAGGGCCTTGACCACGAGCGGGTAGGTGGCCTCGCCGTCGTAGCCGACGCGCCACCGGTTGCCTTCCGGGTCGCCGTCCAGGGAGATCCCCAGCTCCAGGCCGGGGCAGTGGGCGTCGAACAGGTCGAGCCACTCGGCGTCGAGCTGGACACCGTTGGTCTGCAGGGACACGCGCTTGACCTGCGGCATGCCAGCGATGGTCCGCAGCAGGTGGGCGATGTGGTCCTTCCCGGCCGTGAGGGGCTCGCCGCCGTGCAGTTCGACCGCGAGCGGGCGGCCCGCGAAGAGGTCCGGCAGGAGCTGGACCTGGTCGGCGCTGATCCGCGCGCCGCCGGGGCCTTCCTTGCGCTTCTCGTAGCAGTGCAGGCAGTCGATGTCGCAGGTCTCGCCGCGGACCTTGAGGATGACCGAGACGGCGTCCTCGTCGGACGCGTCCAGCGACCGGTACAGGTGGCCGATCAGTTCGTTCGGGCTGGTGGGGTGCATCGGGTGCCTCCCAGGGTGAGGGGCGGGCTCGGGCCCGGTCAGGAGTGGAGCGCCTGGTGCCACGCGGCCAGCTGGCCGGGGGTGAGGCGGATGGTGGTGTCGGCGAACTTCAGTCGCCAGCCGTCGCTGTAGCGCTGGGGCAGCCAGCCGGCCTCCAGCCACTCGTCCGGCACGTGGCCGTCCGGCTCGGCGGTCTCGGGCCACACCGTCAGCAGTGCGGTCAGCAGCCGGATGCGGGCCTGGAGCAGGGCTTGGTGCACGGACGCCGCGGGCGGCGTTGGGCCCCCGGCGAGGACGGGGGTCCACTTGTCGCCGAGGAGCGGGTGGCTGGCGGCCACGTTCTCAGCCTGCTGGACGGCGAGCTGCAGCTGCCCGGTCACCAGGTCGACGGCGTCACTCAGTCCGGTCTGGAACAGGCCGTCGAGGTCCTCGACCAGGCTGATCGCGTGCTGGACGCGGTCGGCCAGCGCCCACCGGCGGTAGACGTCCCGCTCGGCCTGGCCGAGCACCGGCCGCTGTCCGTCGTGCATGACGCGGGCGGTCCGCAGCACGGTCAGCGCCGCAAGGCGGCGCCTCACGGTGCGGAACAGGTCGACGTCGTCGCCCAGGACGTGGAACCGCTCCAGGTAGCCGCGCAGTTCGTCGGCCTCGGCCAAGGCCTGGGCCTCCAGGTCGACGCGGACGCCGTCGACGATGCGGGACTGCAGCACCGGCACTGGGCCTTCGGCGAACAGCACCCGCAGATCGACGTCGCTGCGGGCGTGGGCGATCCCGCAGGCCACGGGCCCCGTCATCCACACCGGCGAGCCGGGGTACTCCTGGGCGAGTTGCCCGGCGACTGTGCGGGCCGCCGCAATTCTGTGTTCCACCCACGCGTTCACCGGACCGCCTCCCTGCCCAGGACGGCGCTGGCGGTCTGGGTGACCCAGGCGTCCAGGAGAACGCGGACGTCCGCCCGCTGGGCCCCGATGTGCGGGGTGGCGAGCAGGTTCAGCGGGGCGGGGCCGGCCTTGAACAGGTGCGCGTCGCTGACCTCGATCGGGTCGACGGCCAGACCGGTCAGGCGGCCCTCTGCCAGGGCTTCCAGGCACGCGCCCGTGTCGATGGTGGCCAGGCGGCCGGCGACGACGAGCAGGGGCCGGCGACCGGCCGCCGACTCGAGGAAGCCCGTGCCGAACGCCCCGGTGTTCTCCGCGGTGGCGGGCAGCGCGACGATATGGACGTCCGCCCAGCCGGGCAGCTCGGCCGCGGGCAGCTGCCGCAGCCCGTCGGTGATGCTGGGCCGGGCGGCGAAAGCGACCTCCGCACCGAAGCGCTCGGTCACGGCGGCCGCGGCCCGGCCAACCGGACCGGCGCCCCAGACGGCCACGCGCATCGACACCACCGGCGTCCCCAGGCAGGCCGTCTTGAGATGGCCGCCCAGGGCCAGGCCCTGGGCGCCGAGCGGGATGCGCCGGGCCAGGGCCAACAGTGCCGCAAGGCACCACTCGGCGACGGCCGGGGCCGATGCCTCGGCGTATCGGTGCAGGCCGATCCCCCGCCGGGCCAGCAGGGCGGTGTCGATGCCGTCGAGTCCGGAGCCGGCCCGGATGACGTGCCGCAGCTGCGGCATGGCGGCCAGCCGGTCGGCGTCGAGCCGCACGCCGGAGCGGATGACGATCAGCTCCGCGCGGCGTACGGCTCCGCCGAGTTCGTCGAGCCGGGTGAACTCGTAGACGTCGTACCGGCTGAGGGAGCGGAGCAAGGCGTTCGGGTCGGCCGCGCCTTTGGCGACAAGGATGGTCGGCGCCCTCATTGGGCCCGGTCCACGAGGACGTCACGGCTGTCGGTGAGCGCTTCGAGGATCGCGGGGGTGCAGTGCGGGATCAAGGTCAAGGCCGTGAGTTTGTCCAGCGGCACCCAGTCGAAGCCGATCTGCATGGGATCGCGGGGGGTGGAGAACCTCGCCTCGGTGCGTCTGTCGGTAAGGGCGGCGAGGAAGTTGAACTGGACCTTGTGCTGCGGGCCCTGGTCCTTGCCGTACTGGCCGGGCACGTATTCCAGCACGAACAGCAACCGCTCGGTGCGGACCGCGAGGCCCGTCTCCTCGCGAACCTTTCGCACCACGCAGTCCCGCAGCGGCTCGCCCTCTCGGGCCTTCCCGCCGGGCAGGTTGTAGTGGAAGCAGCCGCCTTCGGCCGTGTCGTCGTAGGACAGGAGAAGGATCCGGCCCTCATGGACGATCGCGGCCTTCGCGGACACGCTGATCCGCGGCAGTTCAGGACGTTCGTTCAACGCTGTGCCTCCGTACTGGTTGTCGGGGCAGGGGTGTCACAGGCAGGCGCGGGCGTCGGGATCCCCGACGCGCATCAGGTCCTGGACGTCGGCGAGCTGGCAGGCCTCGAAGACGCCCGTGGCGCGGAAGCCAGCGGCGGCTCTGTGCATCGCGGCCAGTGCCGCGCGCGTCAGCTGGTTGGCGTAGATCGCCAGGACGAACCCGGCCTCCCCGAGGAGCCGGCGGTCCAGGTGCGGGAAGGCGGTGGGGACGGTGACCAGCGGCACGCCGGACCAGCGGCGTCCCACCTCCAGCACTTGGCCGCCGGTGGTGTCTTTGGAGTGCACGAGCACGGCGTCCGCCCCGGCCGCCTCGTAGGAGGCGGCGCGGGCCAGCGCGTCGTCCAGGCTGGCGCCGCAGATCAGCGCCTCGGTGCGGGCGATCACCAGCAGGACGGGGGCGGTCGCCTTGAGCTCCTTGATCTGCTCGCACACCGCCTCCGTGTCCGCCGTCCCCTGGTCGCGGTGTTCGGAGAAGGAGTTGCACTTGGGGTAGCGGCTGTCCTCCAGGCAGACGGCCGCCGCCCCGGCCGCCTGGAGGTCGAACCCGAATCGCGCGGCCGACGCGCCGGTGCCGGCGGCGTTGTCGATATCCACGATCACCGGCAGGTCGGTGACGCGGCGAAGCGAGATGACGACGTGGGCCAGGTCCCGGGAGCCGAGCAGGTTCTCGTCCGCGAGCCCGTAGGCGGCCGACACCTCCAGGCCCGACACCCACAGCGCGTCGAACCCGGCCTCGACGGCGACCCGCGCGGCCATGGCGTTGACCGCGCCGATCGCCTGCACGGGACGCCGGCTCGCGGCGGCGTCACCGAGGGCGGCCCGCAGGCGAAGGGCTGCGGATATCTCGGGCATGGCAGCGCTCACCGGAGGCTTCCTTCCAGGTCGGGGGTCAGGCCGCGCTCCAGCAGCGCGGTCCAGGCGTTCGCGAGCACGTCGGCCCGGGGCTGGTTGGCGTCGATCGTCACGGTCGGCCCGATCTTCGGGAACGCGGCGGGGCCTGCGGTGATCGCCTGGTAGGTAGCCCGCACGGAGGTCTGCACGTGGTCCACGTCCCAGTCCTCGCGCACCGAGTCCCCCGCGCTGCGGGAGGCGGCGCGCTGCATCGTGGTGCCGGTGGGCGCGTCCAGGATGAGCGTCAGGTCCGGCACCAGGTCGATAGCGTCGGCGAGCACGTCGTAGGTGGCCGCCGGGTCCTGGCCGTGCTTGACCTGGAAGAACGCGAGCTCCGACAGCAGCCACCGGTCCGCGATCACCGGCCGCTGCGACAGCGCCGGCGCGATCAGGAGCGCGATGGTGGCCTGCTTGTCGGCGCACAGGGCCCGCAGGTAGCGCTCCCGGTTGGCCTCGGTGGGCGCGTACTTGCCGTCCACCAGGTCTGCGGCCACCTCAGGGGCGAGGAAGTTCGTGGTGAGCACCGACAGCGGCGTCACCCCGTAGAGGTTGTCGAACAACCGGAACAGCCCTTTGCGCAACGTGGTCTTGCCGCTGCCGTCCAGGCCCTCGATCACGACGAACGGAAACTGGTCCATCCCTACTCCACCTGCCCCGCTCCGGTGCCCGACTGGTACTTGGTGAACTGCCCGCGCCACGGCACCGAGGTGGTGACCAGGTCGGTGAGCCGCATCCCGCCGATCTCGCCGAGCAGCTGCGGCAGCGACGCCTCCAGCACGACGACCTCGGCGACGGCCCGGCAGTACGCGGCGCGCAGAACCTGGCTGTCCTCGCCGCGGGTCCGAAGCGCCGCCCGAAGGACGCGCATCCCCGTGCCGAGGGCGACGGCCCGCACGGCGGACTGGAGCATCTCCAGGGAGGCGGTCCGGCCGCTCTCGTGGTGGATGACGGCGAACACCCCCACCCACCAGGCGCTGGCCCGCGTCGCACCGTGCACGGCCGCCTCAAGGCCGCCGTCCAGGTCCTCGGTCAGCATCCGGGCCACCTCGTCCACCGCGAGGGCGAGCGGGCCGCCGGCGGTGCGGTCGTGGCCGAGCCGGTACGGCACCTCGATCCACGGCGTGAGGCCGGCGGCGCCGATCAGGTCGTCGTCGCACGGCACCACGAGCACCGGCTTCGACACCAGGTCGACGGGGTCCAGCTCGGCAGGCAGCCCAAGCTGTTCGGGCGCGAGCGTCGCGGCCTGGCGCCACTGGTCCTGGTGCAGGTGCACCCGCTGCACGTGCAGGCCGTCGGCGAGCGCCTGCCAGCCGTCCCGCACGCTCGCGGGCCTCAGCGTTGCGGGCGGGCTCATGGCGGTGGTGGATCCTTCCACGCGGTACTCCTTGATGGTCGAACCGAAGCGGTGAATCGTAGTCATGAAGTGACGGACAGCAATGGCCGCGTCGTGGCCGACTGCGGCGGGTTGACGTGATGACGGGTGATCAGGGGATCGGGAGGTCTGCGTGCACGCTCTTGCCCCGGGACTCCAGGGTGGTCCCCCACCGGCCGCCGGTCAGTTCGTGGACCAGCGCGAGCCCGCGGTGGCACTCCTCGTCCTCGCCGGCCTCCAGCAGTACCGGCAGCTCGGAGGAGCCGTCCCGCACGGAGACCCGTACGAACCCCGGGGCGGGGCGCCGAACGGCCACCTGCATGAAGGTCAGACAGCCGGTCTTGCACGCGTTGGAGACCAGCTCGGTGACGATCAGCTCGGCCGGGTCGACCAGCTCGGCCAGGCCCCATTCCGTGAGCTTGCCCCGCACCAGCAGGCGGGCGGCCCGTGCCGACTCCGGGCGATAGCGCAGGGATGCCGTGGCAGGGCCGGGCCGGGGAGCCGGCTCTGCGGGAGCGAGCTCTGCGGTCGTCACGCCAACCCCCGGTACCGCCTGAGCCACCGTCCGTCCTCCAGCCGCCGCAGGACCGTCGCGCGGCGCAAGGCGCGCTCGAAGCCCTCGACGAAGACCTCGGCGCCGTCCGGCTGCCGCCGCCAGGCGCCCCGGGGGGCGCCAGCGGGATACACCCGCTTCAGGAGCTCGTCCGGGTCCGCACGCGCCAGGCGGCCCGGCAGTCCCGCCGCGATGTCGACCGACACCCGGCGGCGAAGCTGGTCATCAGCAGATCGACGCACGAAGACCTCCGCAGTCCGATGGTGGAGGTGGCGGCCGTCGGCGTCTCACGGGCCTCGACTGGCCGTCTCTGACGCCCCGTCAATCAGGGCGTGCCACCACGGTGGCGCGTCTACGCTGAATCTGCAACGGCATCGGCGCTGAATCCCCCGACGAAGGGGAAGTGGCACATGCCGCCGCAAGCGCATGGCCTGGCAACGCGCGCGTGTGACGTGCAACACTGCGCGGATCGGTACGGACGGTAGACGCATGCACTCCGGAGGTGAGCACGTGGCAGCACGGCCGAGGCCGACAGCACGGCGGATTGAACTGGGGCACGAGCTTCGGGAACTGCGTCAGCAGGCCGGCATCACGCTCGAGGATGCCGTCAAGGGCCTGTCGTTCAGCGAGACGAAGCTCCAGCGCGTGGAGACCGGCTTTCAGGACCTCCGCAACGCCGGGGACCTGCGCAAGCTCCTCACCCGGTACGGCGTAGACGACGAGGACGAAACCGAACGCCTGGTGGAGCTCCAGCGGACCGCCTCGCGCCAGGACTGGTGGACGCCGTACACGGTGGCGACGATGGCGCCCTCGATGCCCCGCTTCCTCGGCGTCGAGACCGCGGCCCAGTCCATCCGCGCCTACCACCCCACGTGCGTGCTCGGGCTGCTGCAGACCGAGCGGTACGCGAAAGCGCTGCACGAGATCGCCAAGCCGATCGAGGAATCCACGACGGAGTTCATACAGAAGAGCGTGGCCCTGCGCATGAAGCGCAAGGAGCGGCTGGTGGCCCCCGACGAGCCTGTCAAGCTGTGGGCGATCCTGTACGAGCCGGCGCTACGGTACGTGGCCGGGGACGTGGACACCATGCGCGAGCAGTACGAGGAGATCACCCGGATTGCGGAGCTCGACAACGTGACCGTGCAGATCCTGCCCCAGTCGGTTCGCGGCTACCTGTCGCTCTCCAGTTTCACGCTCCTGGACCTCGGCGACAAGCTGCCCATGACGGTCCAGCTCGACGCGGGGGCCGGTATGACCCTCACGGACAAGTCCCGCGAAGTCGGCCGGTTCACCCGGATGTTCGAGGCGCTGTCCCGCTCGGCCCTCCCCTCCGAGGCGACACCGGAGTTCCTGCAACAACTCACCCGAGAGATCACCTCATGACCCACCACATCACCGCCCCCGAACTCGCCGGCCTGGCCGACTGGTTCAAGTCGTCCTACAGCGATGGAGCTGGCAACAACTGCGTCGAGGTCGCCGACATAAGCGCCACCCGCTTCGAAGCGGTGGCCATCCGCGATTCGAAGGACCCCGCCGGACCGGCCCTGCTCGTCACACCGGAGGCCTTCGCCAGCCTCGTGGCGTTCGCCCGGCACTTCGACGTCTGATCAGCGAAGGGCCCTGACTGCGGGGCGCAAAGCTGGCCGAGCACGGCGTGGAGTGGGCGTAGGCCCACACCGGCTGGGTTGGGTGTCCTGGCCTGGCGGTAGGCTGCCGGGGCCCCGAGAAGGCACAGGAGGCCGTCACCCTTGGGTGGCGGCCTCCCGGCATCTGCCGCGGCAAGCACGACGGCAGCGGCCAAGGGCCGGGCGCGGAGCTGAACGGCATACCGACGACTCCAGGGCGTGGGCGAGCCAGTAGCGGGGCCGGAGCAGTTCTGCGTTGGACACGAGGGTCCCCTTCGCCGCGAACGTGGTCCAGGACAGCCCGGACCCGATCACCGTAGAGAGAACACCACCGAACAGGTCCGCGAACGACAGCAACTCCCAACGGGCCCGGAACGCCCCAAGCCTGCCGTCCACGACCGCTGTTACACCCGACGGATCGCCCCGGAGCTGAAGTACTGCACCAGCGGCGCAGCGAGGTGGACCGCGGCTACCGCCTCGGCCTGTGTCTCCTTGCGGGTGGGGCGCTGCTTGCCGTGCCGGCTGGTCTGGCCGTCCCACAGCTGCTGCATCATCCGGCGCACCATCTCGATGCCGGCGTACGGGTCGGTGCCCTCGATCTCGAACACGAGGAGGTGCGCGATCTTCGGCATCTCGCCCAGCATCGTGCCGAGCGTGGCCCGGGCGTGGTTGGGCTGCAGGGTGGCGTGGGCCGCCGACTCCGCCGCCTTGATCGCCTCGCTGTAGGCCTTCACTGGGTCCGGAGTGAGGGCGTACGCCTGGGTGATCGCCTCGTGCAGGTGCTCCGAGGCCGACCCCCGCTCCGGCCGGTCCGCGCTCTCGAGCGCAGCCTGCAGCGTCCGCGCGACAGCCGGGTCAACGCGGGCTACCAGGGCACGGCCATCGGAGCGGACCGTGTAGCGCGAGCGCGCGTCGTCCAGCAGCTGCTGCAGCGGCTTGCGGCTCACGGCGCTCTGCTGGGCGAGCACCGCGCTCACCCCGGCCGCCATGGTCAGCAGCGCACCCGCCTTCGGAAGGTCAGCTGCCGGGGGAGCCGGCCGGGTGGGAACGACGGTCGGCACCGGGACGGGCAGCAGGTCCAGCAGGGCATCGATCACCTCCAGCAGCTGCTCCGCCGGCGTCCAGTAGGCGAGGCGCCCCGGGTAGTCGACATCGCTGTCGTCCGAGTCGTCATCCGCGTCTAGGACCAGGTCGCAGCGGATCGCGACCCTCTGCCACACGTCCCCGCCGTGGCGCAGCACCGCAGCGTGGAGCCACTCCCGCAACGGGGTCTCCAGGGCGGCGGAGACGTCCTCGCCTAGGGGGGCGGTGCCGCCGTCGCGGTAGGGCAGAGGGGTCCACGGAATCGTCACCCCGTCACCGTAGAGGTTCAGCCCGTCGTGCAGCACCGGCATTTGACACCAGCCACCAGAGCGGTGGCCCGGGTGATCAGTCAGCGGAGGTCCTGCTCGGCCTGCCACCGGTCGGCGAGTTCCTGCTTCCAGCCCTTGGGCGGCGGCCACGGCACGCCCCACACTGCGAGCTGCGCCCGGGTCCAGCCGCCGGCGGGCGTGCGGGCGGCCTCGATCTCATCAGGGGAAGGTGTCACGGCACCGATGATGCCGCAGTTCGAGTACCCGACGTTCGGGAAACGGCCCGGACGCCAACGCCTCGCAGCTGGGCACTGTTACCTGGGAGCGGTCCGTCACGAACCTGACATTGAAGCCGTGTGGCCACCCAGCAGCTGACCATGAACAGGGCGAGCCATGAAGACCGGCGCGAGGTTCCGACAGCTGTGCGGCCGCGGCGTCCCGCATGCCGCGTCCTGTGCAATCTGCCGCTCCGGATAGCCTGCCTTCCGTGTATCGGATTTTTGATGGTCAGAGGGGCCGGGCATGAGCAGAGTGATCGCGGTCTACAGTGAGAAGGGCGGCGTCGGGAAGAGCGCCCTGGCGGCCGGTCTGACGGCCGCTGCCCGGAAGCGGGGCCTGGACGTCGTCGCCGGCGACCTCGATCCCCGCGGCACATTCACCGCCGAGCTTGGCATCTCCGAGGACGAGGCTCCGGCCTTCACCATGAACGACCTGCTGGCCTTGGATCCCCAGGGCGAGACAGGGCTGGCCGCCGAAGCCTTCGCTCCGGCGTCCGACGCGTGGCCGGGAGTCCAGGTGATCGCGGCGGAGCGTGCCCTGGCCAACCGGGAGACCGACAACATCGCCGTCGGGCTGGAATTCCGCCTGAGGCTTGCCCTGAAGGGGGCTATAAAGCCCGGCTCGGTCGGCATCCTCGACCTGCCGCCGCGCGCTGGCGGAAAGCTCGTTACCTCGGCTCTCGTCGCCGCGACCGACGTGATCGTGCCGGCGACCCTCGACGAGGACGGGCGCATCGGCGCCAAGGAGGCCCTCGCGACCATCAAGCTGGTCAAGGACCTCGGCATGAACCCGGACCTGCGGGTGGTCGGCATCGTGCCCTCTATCGTCCCTGGCGGGCGCAGCACCCTGAGGGACGCCATAGGGGGTTACCTGGCGGAGACGTACGGGGAGCTGTACCGCGACGATCTCGCGATTCCCCGTCACTCGCTGCGCCAGCAGACCCGGTTCGCCTGCGTGCCGATCACGGCGGCCACCGGCAAGGAGGCCCAAGCGCTCACGGATGCCTACGACCGAATCCTCACCGCGGCAGGAGTGTGCCTGTAATGGCCAACAAGCTGATCCAGGCCGGGACCAGCCGGCTGAAGAAGGCGCCGGACTCCGCCGTCGATCCGGCCGTTCCCGCCGAGCTGCAGCAGGCCGCAGCGCAACAGGCTTCCGCTTCCGCGCTGCCGGCGATGGTGGACAATCCGGGCACGCCGAGCGTCTTCGCGGGCGGCCGGGTGCTCACGCCCGAGGACATCACGGGCACCCCCGAAGAGCAGCTCACCTATGTGACCGAGCGGCTCCTCGAGATCGATGGACTCGGCCGACGGGCCGAGGATTTCGTGGCGCTCAACAAGGGCGTCCTGCTGGAGACAGCGCAGCAGCGGGAACTGCACGTGGTAGCCGGCCACACGAACTTCGCGGCGTGGGCGTCCGGGGTCCTGGACGTGGACGAGAAGTACGTCTTCGAGCTGATGCAGGACGCGGCCCGGGTACGGGCTGTCGCAGAGCTGGGGCCCGAACTCACCCAGTACCTGGGTCGCGCCTCGGCGCGCAAGGCGGTGGCGGCGGTCATCGCCTCCCACGATCTGAAGACTGCCCGTACGGTCGTCGAGCTCGGAGTGACCGAAGCGACCGAGCAGGGCAAGAAGCGACCCACCGCGGCAAGGCTGGTGGAGCTTGCCATCGAACTGACGACGCCTTCCATCCCTGAGCAGAATGCGGGGTCAGAAATTTCTGACCCCGCCCCCGGTGAGCAGAAGTCAGAACTTGCTGACCTCGGGGCCGAGGAGCAGCCGGGTGCGGCGCAGCTGCGCGACCTGAGTCGCTCGGCGGCCGCACTGCGGGAACGGGTGACCTCGCTGCTTACCCCCCGTGCGGTGAAGTCTGCGGTGGAGGTCGACCCGGCCGCAGCTCATCGGCACCTGGAAGACCTGGATACCGAGCTGCAGCGTCTCGGAAGGCGCTTGACGGCTGCCAAGAAGACGGCTGCGGCAGCCGTGGCTGCTGCTCCAGTGGATGCGGAGATCGTCGACTGACTCTCGGAGAGTCATGGGCATCAACTCACCCGAAACACAGAAGGGCTCGTCTTCCCCGGCTTCAACGCCGGGGAAGACGAGCCCTTCACTGTGCTGGGGATCAGACGTGGATGGGAACGCCCACGTGGTCGAGGCCGATCGCGCGGCTGACCGCGGCGAGGGTGTCGGTCAGGGTGGTGGCCTCGGCGGCGAGGCCGGCGGCGGGCGGTGAGGGTTCGGTAGGCGGGGAGGCCGGCGGCGGCCGCGGCGATTCGGCAGCGGTGTCCGGCCGGACGGCCGCGCCGCGCACCACGGCGCGCCGCCTGCGCGGCCTGGCTGTCCAGGGGCGGGGTGCGGTGGTGGGCAGTGCTTCAGCAGGACGATCCCGGCGGGGAGGCGGGCGGCCCGCGTAGTGGGCGGAGGGGCCGGTTACCGGTACGCCCACAGCTGGCTGGTGTCGATGAGGTCGGTGTCGACGACGCCGACCAGGCCGTCGTGGTCAGCAGCGTCGGGCGGGGTGTCGAGTACGGCGTAGGAGACGATGGCCGGGGCGAAGGGGGCGGAGACCAGGAGTTGGTCGATCCGGTCGTCGTCGCCGGTGCGGCGTAGCAGGGTTTCGTCGCCGGTCTGCTGGTAGAGGTGCCAGGCCATGTCGATCAGGCCGTTGGCGGCGAGCTTCCAGGCGACGCGCCGGTCCGGGACCGGGGTGTTCTGCTGGCCGAGTGCGGGGTCGGTGAGCAGGGTGCGGGCGCCGCGGTTGTAGGGGCGCATGCGGTCCCAGGCCGGGTCGGGTCCGGCGGCGGGCGGGTAGTTGATGTCGCCGCCGATGATGCAGTAGGGGCCGTGCCGGTAGGCGCGGCTGGCGGCGAAGTCCGCCTCGGCGACGGCCTTGTCCGCGCTGTACGGGGTGAGGTGGATGCTGGCCACGGCGAGCGGGGCGGGCAGGCCGATGTCGAAGCCGACGACGCCGAAGCCGTGGTGCATCTCGTCGGCCGTGTAGTCGGTGTTCCAGGCGATGCGTCGGCCGAGAGTCTTGCGCCTGTAGAGCAGCGCGGTGCCGCGGCCGGAGCGGGACGTGGCGAGGAGGCCAGGTCGTGCTCGGCGCGGACGAGCTGGCGGTGGCCGGCGGCCTCCCAGCCTTCGGCCTCCTGGAGCAGCACCAGGTCCGGTTCGACGGCGGCGAGCCGCTTGGCCAGGAGCGGCCATCGGTCCTCGTGGCCGCCGTCTGCGTCGAGCAGGCCGCCGCGTTGCAGGTTCTGGACGGCGATGGTCAGGATCACGGTCTTCCCTCTCGTTGTTGCAGTGGTGGGCTGGGCGGGCGGTGGGTGCGGATCGTCGTGCCAGGACGTCAGCGAAGGGAGCGCGCAGGCGGCCTGGGCCGAGAGCCGGTCACCGATCGCTGTTCGTCAGGACGCGGGGCAGGTGGACGTGGAGGTGCTCGACCTTGACCTGGTGGCCGCGGTCGCGGAGTTCGCGGGCGAGGATTTCGGTGAGACCAGATGCCCTGTGCCGGCCCCCGGCGCATCCGATGGCTAGGCGCCAGAGGCCGAAGCGGCCGTGGCGGGGGCGTCAGCAGCCGTACGGGCCGTAGGCGGCGCAGTTCTCCAGGTGTCCGCCGGCCCTCGTGATGTCGTCGACGAGGTGGTCGAAGGCGTCCCGATCGTGCTGGTCGCCGAGGTGGCGTTCGCGCAGGGTGTCGGTGGGCAGGGTCCAGTCGGTCCAGGTGCCGATGGCCTCGGCGGCCTGGCGGGCGCCGGCGGGGGTACGGAACGCGGCGAGGAGGTGGCCGTCGTGGTGGCCGAGGCGCCAGCGGCACGGGCCGTCGCGGTCGACGTCGGCAGGGGCCTCGTAGAAGTAGAGGCCCGGGGCGGTCTTCAGGTGCTCGGCCTGGACGATCTGGCGGCCTTCGATGCAGCGGATCTCGTGCGGAACGGTGATCGTCGTGGCGGGGGTGGCGTCGGTCATCGGCTTCTCCGAGCGGGGGTCAGGTGGTGGTCGGCGTCTTCGGGCCGCACGCCGTAGATGAGGCGGGCGGCGTCGGCGAGCTGAGAGGCGTCCAGGGTGTGGGCCTGGAACTCGCGGTCGATCTCCGGGTCTGGGTCGCGGGCCTGGAGCCCGTGGCGGGCGTCGTTCGTGGAAGGGGGGCTCCGGTCAGCGGCTGGTGGCGGTCAGGTGGCGGTCGAGGGTGGTTCCGCGCAGGGCGGTGAGGATGTACTCGGAGAGGCGGTCCTCCAGGAGCACGGCCCTGGTGGTGTGGGCGGCCCGCATGGCGGCGTAGTGGGCGGCGCGGTGGTCGGCGCCGGCGGCCTCGGCGGCGCGCTGGATGGCGATGCGCTCCGCCGTGGTGTCGGCGGCCTCCCGGTGAGCGCGGCCGGCAACAATCCCGGCCGTACAAACGGCCCGCATGCCGCTGGTGTGCTCGTGGTGGGTGCACAGCCGCCAGTTCTCGTACGCCTCGCGCCGACCGGCCGGGTCGGCGGCCCAGTCGGCGGCCCACCGGCGGGCGAGGCCGGGGACGGCGTCCAGGTGTTCCAGGACCTGGCGGCCTCGGGGGCCGAACGCCTGGTGCGCGTCGGTCTCCTCCACGACGCGCAGGGCGCGGGTCATGAGCGTGTGGCCTTCGTAGCGCCCGCCGCGCTCGGTCTCGCCGACCGGCTCGACGGTGAACAGCCGCGCAGGCCAGGTCCACAGGCGGTGCAGCGCCTCGCCGGGGGCGGTGGTCAGGATGAAGTGGCCTCCGCTCCACCAGGTGCCGGGCTCGCCGGGGGTGGGGTGGTGGACGATCCCGTCCGCGGTGGCTGCGAGCAGGGGGATCGGGGTGGGGCCGGTGGCGTGGGTCAGCACAGTGGCGTCCGGGCGGGTGGCCAGGTAGTAGGTGACGGCCTTCTTGGTGGTACGCATGCTGGGTTCCTTCCGAAGCTGGTGGTGTCGGCCGGGGCGGCCGGCCCCGGACGCGCGCCGCCCGCCGGGCCGAGTGCCGGGCGGGCGGTACGGGCCGGGGACGAGGCCGGTCGTGCAAAGCGGGGACCGGTTCTGTCCGGGGCCGGGGTTGTGCCGGGTTTCAGTTCGTCGTGGGCAGCGGGGGCAGGGCGGTGCAGTCGGCGGCGTGGTCGGCGGCGGCCTTGCGGGCCAGGTCGATCGGCATGGCGGCCATACCGTTGCCGTCGCGGCAGCCGGTGCAGTGCCACCAGCTGTGCTCGGCCGGCGGGCGCATGGACTGGGCGGGCCAGGGGTCAGCGCCGGTGATCTCGACGGTGGCGCCGGCGGTGTTGGCGTAGCGGATCCAGACGTGGCTGGGTCCGGGGCCCTGCGGGGCGTCGCCGAGGTGGGCCTCGCCGCCGTTGAGGCGGACCTCGCCGTGGTCAGCGGCCATCTGCAGCAGGTGCAGGATGCGGTCGTGGTGGCCGACCGTGCTCCCGCCGTCCAGCGCCAGCAGGGTCTGGTGGATCTCGCGGACGCTGGTGCGGGTCTGGCCGAGCTCGCGCTGGCGGTCGAGCATGGCGAGCAGGACGCGGTAGCCGTCGTCCAGGCGCAGCTGCTGGTTGAACGGGTCGGGGGTGAGGGTGGCGAGCAGCTGCTCGGCCGGGTCGGGGAGGATCACGGCGTGGGGCCTCTCGGTCGGTGAATGTGTCGGTGGTGGTGCGCCCTGCCTCGGGCTCGGGCGAGGTGCCGGGTCGGCGGTGGGTTGGTCAGCTGGCGGCGGTGCGGGAGCCGGGCGGCAGGGCCCGGGGCGTGGTGCTGACGGTGGTGCCGAGCAGCTGGACGACGTTCTCGGAGAGGCCGGAGAGGGTGGCGGGGATGAGCAGGTCCGCGGCGGTGGCGCGGGCGGCGAGCTGGACGACGGCGGCCAGGACGTGGCCGGTGTCCTCGCGGCGGCCGGCGACGACGGCGTACGTGCCGACGAGGTAGGTCGCGTCGTTGACGGTGTTGCTGCCGAGGCAGCCGCCGGCGACGGTGACGTTGATGCTGCCGGTGTCGTCGGTGAGGACGAGCAGCCGGGGGTTGCGGCCGGTCATCTCGGTGATGACGCCGTCCACGGTGACCAGGGAGAGGTCGGGGGCGGCGGTGAGGCGGGGCAGGTTGTCGGTCATACCGGCGGTCTCTCCTTGCTGGGTGGGGTCTGCGGGTCGGGTGACCGGGCAGCCACGCCGGTCCCGGCGGCACCGACCGCTGGATGCGGTCGGGGTCCGGGGCCGGCGGCGGCGGTCCGCTCGGCGGGTCAGGCCGGGACGGCGGCGCGGGCGAGCTGGAGGAGTTGTTCGAGCTCGGCCGGGGCGAGGCCGTCTGCGCACTTGAGGCAGCTGTCGAGCGAGGTCGGGATGCAGTGGACCGGTCCCTTTCCCCGGAGTGCGCGCCGCCTGCCTGGCTGGATGCCGGGCGGGCGGTGGGGGCGGGCCGGTCGATGGACCGTCAGCGGGTGGGGCGGGGGATCGCCCGGCACGCGCTGGCGTGGTCGTTGGCGGCGGCGGTCGCCTCGCCGCGTTCGCTGGGGAGGTAGGGCTCGCGGTCGTATCCGTAGCCGCCGCGGGTGTCGCAGCCCCGGCACTCCCAGACGAAGCCGTCGACCTCGCGGGCTTCGTCACCGACGTAGGGGCGGCCCTGCCAGGTGTAGCGGGTGGTGAAGCGCCGGGTGATGAGGTCGACGTGGGCTCCGCCGAGGTTCACATAGCGGGTGAGGACGTTCGTGGGCCAGTCGGTGGCCCAGGTGGTACCGGCGGTGGCGGTGGTGGTCATCTCAGGTTCCTTCCGGTGCAGGGTCGTCTGCGGTTCGGGCCTGCTGGGTCGGGCGGGCGGTCAGGTGGTGGGGTGTGGCATCGCGCGGCAGTGCTGGGCGTGGTCCTGGGCCCAGGTGCGCAGTCGGCGCGGGATGCCGAAGAGGGCGAGGTCGGCGGCCTTGCGCTGGGTGCAGGTGTCGAGGTTGTCGGTGGGGCCGTAGGGGTCGGCGCAGCCGGTGCCGGTGCAGGAGGCGCGGAGGGTGATCTCGAAGGTGGGGTGGCCGTCCAGGGCGTCCCAGGGTCGGGTGCAGCTGCCGGTTTCGCAGCGGCCGCTGGTGGTGGTGTCGGTGGTGATGTCGACGGTGGCCTGGCCGGCGGTGAGGTAGCGGGCGAGGACGTCGTCGGGCCAGGTGGTCTGGGTGATGTTCATCGTGTGGTCCCTTCGGTGGTCGGTTAGAACGGCGGTTCGTCGCTGTAGAAGCGGGCCGGTCCGGGGCGCCAGGGCAGGCGCCAGGAGGAGAAGCCGGTCATGCAGTCGCAGAACTCCCAGCCGTCTTCGCGGTACCAGCCGCAGTGGTCCTGGCAGGTGGTGCAGCCGGGCTTGGGGTGGTGTTCGACGAACAGGTCGTACGGGCCGGCCATGACCTCCCAGCGGCAGATGCGCAGGCGGCGGGGCAGCCTGGCCAGGAGGGCGCGCAGCCGCTGGGCGGGGGATCGGCGGGCCGGGGCAGGCGGTGTGTGGGAGGCGGCGGCGAGGTCGCGCAGAACCGTGACGGACGCTTCGAGGGCGGGCGGCAGGGCGGGGTCGGAACCGAGCAGGTTCATGGTGGCGGCGTAGACGAGATCGGCCTGGGTCATGAGGGTGCTCCTGAGCAGGGAGGGGTGGGTGCCGGCCGGGCGGCCGGTCCCTGTCCCCGGGTGCGCGCCGCCCGCCGGGCTGGGTGCCGGGCGGGCGGTGCGGGCCGGGGGCGAGGCCGGTCGGCCGGTCAGCTGACGAGTGCGAGGACCAGGACGGCGAGGAGCACGGGCACGGTCAGGGCGACGGAGCGCGGGATGTTGATGCAGCGCTTGAGGCGGTCGATCTCGTCGCTGATGTCCTCGCATTCGACGAGGAGCCGGGCGTGGGATCGGGTACCGGCGGGGACGTTGGCCAGAGTCTGGCTGCGCTCGTGGTGGGTCTGGCGCAGGGCGGCGATCCGGGCGTCGCGCTCTATGGCGATCAAGGGCGGTACTTCCTTTCGGGAACGGTTCATCGGTGTGGTGCGGTGCGGGAGGATGGGGGCGGGCCGGTGGCGAGACCGGCCCGCCGGCACCTCGGTGCCGTGGCCTCCGGGGTGCTTTCTTCATCCCGGAGGCCGTTTTGCGCGTGGGCGGGGTCGGTTACGCAGAGCGAACGACCGGCCGGAGTGCGGGCTCGGCGTCCTCGACCGCGTCGCGCACGCGCTGGCAGGTCGAGCGCGTCTGCTTCCCGTCGCCGGTCAGCAGCCCCTTGGCGGTGAGCGCGGCGTGGATCTCCGCGACGCGCGGGCGGCGGCCGAGAGTGTCGTACAGCGGGCGCACGAGCGCCTTGCGCGCGTACAGGAGCGCGGCGCCGGTCAGCGCCGAGGACGGGTGAGCGTCGGCGCCCGCCGGGTGCGCGGGCGGAAGTGCGCGGTGAGCGCCGTTCGTCCCGCCACCTGCGGCGATCTGGCGCTCATCTGAGCGCTCGGTGTTCGTGCTCTGCGCGGGGAGCAGGATGCCGTGGGCGGTGGGCAGGGGCTGGCCGCCGTGCGGCGGGCGCGGGTCGGGGCCGTCGTGGGCGCCGTGCCCGTGCCCGGTGGGCGCGGTGTGCCCGTCCGGCTGCTCGGCCGGGGCGCCGTGAGCGGAGGGGGCGTGGCCCATGAGCGCGTGGACCCTCCCGATGACCACCGGCACCACCATGGCGAGCGGGACGGCGAGGCCCCACTTCACCCGCCACGCTCCGTCACGCGGCTCGACGCCGACGATGTGCAGTTCGGCGAGCAGCGAGGCGATCTGGCAGGCCATCATCACCGCCAGTGCGGTGACGACCTCCACGGTGATCCTCTTGCGTTCCTCTTCAGTCGTGGCCTTGGCGTGGGCGCGGGTGGCCGCGACCACCCACACGTCCACCGTGACCGGGAAGAGCCAGGCCAGGGTGCTGTCGATGCCGGCCATCACGGCGAGGTGGTGCTCGCCGGCAGCGGTGTAGGCGACGCCCGCCCACAGCGCAAGCTTGGGCAGCAGTTTCGGGACGCTGGCCTCCCACCGGCGCCAGACCCGGCGGACCCGGCCTTTCTGCCGCTCGGCCCGCCTCCGCTCCAGCTCCTGTTCCTCGGCGCGCAGCTCGGCGACCTGCTGCTCGGTCTCGGCCAGTTCGGCCAGGGCGTCCGAGGTGACCTGCTCGGCCTCCTTGCGGGCCGAGTTGAGCAGCCGCTGGGCGTCGGCCTCGGCCTTGCCCCGCACTGAGCCGGCCCGGCGCAGCTCCTCGCCGGCGGCCCGCTTGACCTCGTCGATGGCGGCCTGGGCGTCCTCGCGCAGGCGCTGGACGGCGGCCTGGCCGCGCTCGCGCAGCTCGGCGGCCTGCCGAGCACCCTCCTCGCGGAGTTCCTGTGCCTCGGCCGTGGCCTCCTCCCGCAGCCGGCGGGCATCGTCTTGGGCGTCCTCGCGGACCGTGTCGGCCTCGGCGCGGGCGGCCTCGGTGACGCGTCCGGCCGTCGCCTCGGCCTCCGTGCGGGTCTCCTCGGCCTGCTCCTCGGCCGCCGTGAGGATCTGACGGGCGGTCTCGGCGGCCCGGGTGCGGATCGCCTCAGCCTCGGTGGCGGCCTCGGTCAGGGTCCGGTCGGCAGCCGCGGTGGCGTCCCGCTGCACGGTGGCCGCCAGCTCCCGCGCGCCGGTCAGGTCCTGCTCGGCCTGGGCGCGGTCCCCGGCGGTCCGGGCCCGGGTGCGTTCCAGCATCTGGCGGGCGCCGGCGACCTGCTCCTGGACGTCGGCGAGGTCGGCGGCACTGCGGCAGCGGGTCCGCTCGGCCTCGCGAGCGGCCTCAGCGAGCACCTTGGCGGCCTGCTCCTCGGCGGTGGCGGTGATGCCGGCCGCCACGGCCTGGGCCCGCTTCTCCGCGTCGGCGACGATCCGCACCGCCTCCTGCTCGGTCTGGGTGCGGACTTCGGCGGCGCGCTGCTCGGCGTCGGCCAGCAGCGCAGCGGCCCGCGCGGTGGCCTCCTCCAGGAGCCGGTCGGCGTCCGCGTGGGCGTCGGCGTCGGCTTCCTCGCGCTGCTCCCGGGCGTACTGGAGGATCAGGTCGGCCTGGTCGTTGGCCATGTCGAGGATCTGCCGGACCGCCTGCTCGGCGCGCTGGGTGAGCGCCTCGGCTTCGGCGGCGGCGTCCGCGCGCAGCTGCTCGGCCTCCGCGGCCCACTGCGCGGTGGTGGACAGCTCGCGGCCGGCGGTGGTGGCGGCCCGGTCGAGGACGGCGAGCGCCTGGTCCTCGGCGAGGGCCAGGACGTCGGCGGCGCGGTCGCGGGCGTCGGCGAGGAGCACGTCCTGCGGGCGGACGGCGGGGGGTTCCGAGGCGGGCCCGGGAGCGGCCGCCGGGGCGTCGGCGGGCTTCTTGCGGGGGGCCGGTGGTTTGTCTGGGGTCTGCTTGCGGGGGGTGGTGGAGCGCCGGCTGGTGGTCCTGGTCGGGCTCATCGGTGGTGGTTCTCCTTCGACGGTCAGTCACTCTCGGTGAAGCCGATAAGGCGTGGCGGTGCGCCTGGCACCGGCTGCGGCGCGGTGCCAGGCAGGGGGTGGACAGGGCGGGCGCAGCGGCGGGGCGGCGTGGTGGAGTCCGCCGGGTTCCCGGCGCGGCAGGCCTGTAGCGGGTCGGCCGCGCCGGGGTGCCTTCGGCGGGGTGACGGGGCGTTTTTGGGGCTGTAGGCAGGGGTGGGCTCTACCGGCTCTACGGCGCTACGCGCCTGGTCACAGCGCCCTACGGGCTCTACAGCGGCTCTACCGAGGCGCTACGGACCGGGTCGGCCGCAGGGCCGGTAGAGCCGCTGTAGAGGGCTTGTAGCAGGTGCGGCTACTCGTCCTCGCCTTCTTCTTCTTCGTCGTCGTCGGGGCCGGTGAGGGCGTCGGTGATGTCGGAGAGGTAGTAGCCGGTGCGGTTCTTCTCGCCGTCCTCGGTCATGGCGCGGGCCTGACGCGCTGTAACCCCGTAGGGGGCGAGCAGCGCCTCCAGGTCCGCCTTGGTGAACTTCCCGTACACGTCCGGATCCGCCTCGGCGAGGCGCTCCAGGAGCGGCCCGACGTGGATGGTCGGCTCGCCGTTCATCGCGTCGATCACGTCGAGGATCGACGCCGCCCGCAGGGCGCCGGCCGAGCCGCCGACGGGGGCGGGGGCGGGGCGGCGGGCCCCGAGGGCGGTGAGCAGGGCGGGCCAGTCGAGGCCGGCCAGGGCGGCGCTGGCGGTCAGGTCGGGCAGGCCGGCCTTGGCGCGCGCGGTGCCGCGGCGGGTGGCCTCGTCGTCGGGCAGGTGCCGGAACTTCCAGGACATCGGCCGGTTGCGCTGGCCGGGCAGGCCCTGGATGTAGACGGTGCCGGCGTCGGCGGGGTCGGTGTGGGTGCCGGGCTTGAGCCGGTCGGCCCGGTAGCCCTCGCGCAGGGCGCCCTGGCCGAAGAGGCCGGTGACGTCGATGCCGCGGCAGCAGCCGGCCATCTTGAGCGACATCTTCGGCGCGATGGCCGAGCCGAGGTCCTGCACGGTGCCGAACTGGGAGGCACCGATGATCCACACGCCTTCCTTGCGGCCGATCCTCAGCAGGCGCAGCAGGCGGGCCTTGGCCTTGACGGGCAGGTCGTGCCACTCGTCGACGAAAACGATGACGGCCGGGTGTTCGGGGCTGGGGCGCCAGGTCTTGCCGTAGCCGAGGGACTTGCGGAGCTTGGTGCGGGCCTGGCAGAGCTTGTCGAGCCAGTCCAGGGTCTTGAGGACGTGCTTGTCGTCGCTGACGGCGAGCTGGATGGCGTCGCCGAGCGCTTCGACGCCCTCCCCGCGCGGGTCGATGGACAGCACGACGGCGTCGCGGCAGGAGGTGGCCCAGTCCGCGAGCGCGAGCATGATCGAGGACTTGCCGCCACCGGAGTCGGCGACCAGGAATCCCATCACCCCGGCGAGGGAGAAGGCGAGCTCCGTACCGTCGAGGCCCTGGCCGAACGACCCGGCGTCCATGATCGAGTGCGACAGGGGGGTGTTCTCGGCGAGCGGTCCCATGTCGGTGAACCCGGGCCGGGTCTGGAGCCGGACGGTGGCGGTGTCGCTCGCGTCCGGCCAGCACTCGACGGCCAGGCCGTTGCGGGGCAGCTTGAGCAGGGTGCGGACCTCGGCCGAGGTCCGGTCGGCATCGATGTCGGCCGGGTCGCCGGAGGCGACCGTGACCGTCATCGACCAGCCGACCGTCGTACGGACGACGTCGGTGACCGAGGCGACGTCGATCTGCTGCGCCGCCAGGGCGCGGCGCAGGCACTGCGCGGCCTGCTCGGCGTTCTCCGCCTGGGCGATCGGGAACGACGCCCCGTCCGGCTCCTCGCCCTCCGCCACGACGGCACCGTCCGTGCCGTCCGTCCCGACCGTGCAGGTGGGCGGGTCGAGGTCGGGCAGAAGCAACTCGGCGGGCACAGGGCGGTGGGTCAGCCGCGGCGGGTGCGCGGCGGTCCACCAGGCCAGGCCGGTGGCGGCGAGCAGGCCGAGCAGCCCGGCCGGCGGCGCGTTCCACACCCCGGCCGCCGCGCCGCCGGCCGCGCCGATCAGCGCACCGCCCCGGCGCAGTCGACCGAACGAGCGGGCCCTGGCGATCTGACGCTCGGTCGGCTGCACCGGGCGAAATGCCGCCTTGCGCATGTCCTTGAGGGTCTTCTCCAGGCGGCGCGCCGCCTCCCGGCTGAACGTCAGCTGGCCCCGCTGCGCCTGGGTGAGGCCGCCGTCGGAGGCCTCCTCCTCCAGACGCACGATGCGCTTGGTCTCCTTGCGGAACGCGTCCTCGACCTCGGTGCGGCGCTCGGTGTGGGCCTCCAGTTGGGCGGCGACGATACGGCGGCGGATCTCGTCGCCGGACTGGTCGGCGGTGGACGCCCAGTGGGCCAGCCACTGCCCGATCAGGACCGCGCCCTCGCCGGTGCGCCCGACGGTGGCGGCCTTGACGGCGGCCAGGCGGTTCGGCTTCGGCTTGGCCTCGCCTTCCGCGCCGTCGGCGTCGTCCATACCGGCGGTTCCGGTGGTCTGCGGGTCGGTGTCGGCGGCGGGCCCGGGGGCCTTGGTCAGCTGGACGGGAGCGGTAGTCGGCGGGGCGGCCTCGGCGGGCGCCGTGCCGGGGTGGGTCTCGGTGGTCAACGGGGCCTCCAGGCTCCACGGATGCAAGGGGGGACAGGTGGTCCGGTCTGGGGTGGGCGTCCCGGCGCCGCTCGCCAGTGGTTCGGGCGGGCGGGTCCGGGGCGCCCATCACGGGCCGGGCAGGGGTCAGCCGATGAGAAGGCCGCCGATCCAGTTCGCGAGCGGGACGCCGGTGAAGGCGGCGACGCCGCCGAGGGAGATGGACAGGCCCCAGGTGGCGCCGGTGACGGCGCCGGAGGCCATGAGGAGCCGCTCGCCCATGTTCTTGGCGAACCAGCAGAACGCGCAGGCCAGGGCGAAGATGATCAGCGCGATCCAGGAGCCGGAGTAGCTCAGCTGGCCCTGCTGGGCGACCGCGACGGCGCCCTCGCCGCCGACCATGCCCTTGCTCGCCAGGGTCCCGCCCTGGTTGCCGGCGCCGGTGGTGAAACCGCTCACCATGCCGAGCAGGCCGCCCGTGCAGGCCGAGGACAGGACCATCACGCCCAGGCCCCAGCCGTAGGGCACCAGGTACTTCTTCTTCTTGAGCGCGGTGAACTTCCGCTTGTGCTTGAAGAAGAGGAACGCCCAGGTGCCGATGAACAGGGCGAAACCGAGCGCCGAGCCGGCGCGGGTGACGGTGTGGGTGATCTCGATGCTGGTCATGCTCACTGGACGGCCTCCCAGGCGTAGGTGACGGCGATGGACACGGCCGACCAGCACGTGCACATGTAGGCGGTTCGGATGATGAGTTCCTTGAGCAGGCGCGGCGCCCGGTTGCGGACGGGCAGCCACCGCAGCGACGCGGCCAGCCCGTAGCAGGTGCCGGCGAGGACGGCGGCGCCGGTGAAACCGAGTTCGCTCACCGGCAGGAAGAGCCCGGCCAGCGGGCTCTCCCCGTCTACGGGGTAGGACCCGTTCACCCTGCGGCGCCGGTGAAGAGCGAGCCCAGCAGGGCGCCGGCCCAGTCCCGGGCCGGCCCGTAGGCGAGGGTGCCGAGCACCACCGCCCAGGCGGTCACCCGCAGCACGGTGCGCAGCACGACGCCGCGCAGCCGGGAGCGCAGGACCAGGACGCCGACGAGGGTGATCAGGCCCAGGCACAGGCCGGGGTCGGCGACGTCGGCGGCGGGGAGGAAGGCGTGCGAGCAGTTCGCCACCTGGCTGTTCCACAGCCAGGCCGGGCCGGCGGTGGCGACGGCGGCGGCCGCCGCGTTGGGCCAGGCCTGGACCCACCGTTTGAGGGCGGTGGCGGCGCGGCGGACGCGGGCCCAGTCGATCAGGTGGTCCGCGTCGTCCGGCTTGTGCGGGATGGCGGCGTCGAGGCGGGACTGGCGCAGTTCCTGCGCGAGGTCCGCCAGGCCGTCCCCGTCGTAGCCGGGGTGGTGCCGGGTCGGGTCCGCGGGGTCGGTGTGCTCCGGGACGGCGGGGTCGTACGCGGGGCGGGGCGGGACCTCGGGGGTGACGGTCACGTCGTCACCTCCGGTCCGCCGGCCGGGGCGGTGTTACGCATCGGTGTCCTCCAGTCGTTCGAGGTAGGGCGGGATCAGGTGGGCTTCCGCGTACCGCGCCAGCAGCAGGCACAGGCTCGTGACCGTGCAGGTGGCGAAGAAGGCGAAGAAGACCTGGTCGAACGTCATGTGCGCGCCTTTCGGAGGAGCGACAAGGGGTGGAGTTCGAGGCGGGCCCGTGGCTCCCCTGGGCGGCCGGCGGCCCGGCGAAGGCCGGGTCTCGGTGTCGGCGGTCCAGGGCAGCTACGGGTGCGGGCGGGACGGTGGGTCCGCGACCTCGGTGACGTGCCGTCGGACGCCAAGGCCAGGACGGTGACCGCCTT
>NZ_JBHZCY010000024.1:46340-89488 GCF_042786665.1 Kitasatospora sp. NPDC059146
CGGGCGATGGCGGGGTCTCGGTGTCGGGGGTCCAGGGCAGCTCGGGGGGCGGGGGGGAGGTTGTGCCGCCGGGCCGCCGGCCTCGCTGGTGCGGGCCGGCGGCCGGGCCGGGGTGAGAAGCGGTTCAGCGCGCCTGCGGGTCCTGGCCGCTGCCGGGCAGGGCGTCGGCGACGGCGTCCTCGTCGGCGCCGAAGACCAGGCCGTTCACGTCGCCGGCCTGGATGACGAGGCCGCCGATCCGGGCGGCGCTGGAGATGCTGTTGACGACGTCGCCGTGGGCGCCCAGGACGGTGGTACCGCCGGCGGTCTGGATGACGGTGCCGTGGATGACGGCGCCGGGCCCGATGTGGTTGGTGATCACGTGCTTCTCCTGACGGATGTCGGACTCCCGGGCCGTTCGGCGCCGGGAGGCTTCGTTCGGGTGGCCTCGGGTCCGGGGTCCGGTGCGCACCGTTGATGCGGTGGGCACCGGACCGGCCCGGCTCGGGGCGCGGGGGCGCTCGCGGCCTGGCTGGCCGTCCGGAGCGCCGGGGTGGAGCAGCGGGTTCACGGTGGTGCGGGGTGCGTGACGGCCGGGCCCTCGTGCCGAAGGAGGGCGGGTCGGCCGCTCACCGCCCGGCCGGGTGCCGGGTCGGACGCGCCTGGATTGAGCGGGGCGGCGGTGTCCCCGTGCCGAAGGTGCTGCGGAAGCAGTTGGGTGGTGCACCCCGGGGGCGGCGTCACGCTCGCGGGCCTCGGGGCCGTTCTCTGCGTTGTTCTCTGATGTCGCGCTGTGGAGTTGTGAAGCAACGGGCACTTCCTTGGCCTGGCCCCCTCGGGCCGGACTTCCGGGTGCTGCTGGTCGTGCGTCAGGTGCTGGGCCCCTGGGGGCCCGCCGCACCACTCCCGGCCCCGTCCAGGCATGGGCATGCCAGTACGGTTCCGGTGGCAGGCGGCGGGAGCCGAACTGCGAGAGAAGGGGAAGGGGTGGGACTACTCGCCGGAGCCGCCGGCCTTCGCGGCCTGCGCCCTCTCGTAGGCCTCACGAGCGCGCCGGAGCTGCTCGTCCTGCTGCTGGCGCTGCGCTTCCTCGGGGGTCACCGGCCGCCTCCCCCCTTCGGGGTGGCGGGCGGGGTCTGCGGCGGGGTGGGGGCCGGCGTTCCGCCGCCGGCGTAGCTGCGGCAGAGGTGGGTGATCGTCACCGCGCACCCCCGTCCGGGCTCGAGTACGGACGGCCGAAACCGTCCGCGCTGCTCGTCGTCCGGGGAGCGAAGAGCCGGCGGCCGTTGGCGCGGGCCTCGTCGTAGTCCGCGCCGGTCCACGGCCGTCCGCTGGCGTCCGTGTGGTCCGGGGTGTCGGTGCGCGTGCTGGGCCGGGACTCGGACCGGCGGGAGAACAGGCCCATCAGGCACCCCCCGCCAACTTCGCGCGGAGGTCCTCGGCCTGCCGGCGGGCGAGCTCGGTGGCGGCCTGGGCCTGGCGGATCCCCTCCAGGCGGCGGGCCAACGCGGCGTCGCCCAGGTGCTGGCTGCTCACTCGGTCACCGCCTGACCGGCCGACGGGTCCTGAGTGCGGGCCCTGTCGTCGGCAGCCGTGGCCTGGCAGATCTCGCGGATCTGGTCCGGGGTGCGAGCCTGGTGGATGGCGGTGTGGAACCGCTCCGCGCGCTCGGCGATCTGTCGGACCTGCTCGGGCGTCTGCGGCGTCATGGTCAGCACCCCACCGTCTGCGGCTTCGCCGCCGGCTGGACGAAGCGGCTGATGGCGTCCTGGATGAACCAGCTGATGTGGGTCCAGGTGGTGTTGGCGGTCTTCACGTGCTTCTCGGCCTGCTGCCAGACGTCGGCAACGAGCTTCATCACGACGCTCTCGCCGGCGGCCGGGGCGACGGTCGCCAGGTCGTGGATCACGAGCGCGAAGACCTTGGCCTCGTACTGGCCCTCGAGGCCCATGATCAGCTGGTGGTTGATCGTGGGGGCGGTGTTCCGGGCCCCGCGCAAGTCGGTCATGCTGGTCATTGCGGATCTCTCCTTGACGAGCTGGTCCGTGGAGGCCCCGGTGGAAGCTGTCCAGGCACACCGGGGCCTTGCCGTTTTCACGAGCACTTCCGTGTTGGCTTAGCCAGCTTAGCTGATACAGTTCCGACTGTGTCAACTAAGTCGGTGAAGCTATCTATGGCGGGGAGGTGCCTCTACGATGTGGCTCATGACTGATCAGTTCGCTCAGCCCTACCAGCGGATCGTGGAGGACGTGCGCGATCAGATCCGTCTAGGCAAGCTTCGACCGGGCCACAAGCTGCCCAGCACTCGCGAGCTGGCTACGCACTACGGCGTTGCCCACGGAACGGTGCAGCGGGCGCTCGCAGAGCTCCGCTCGGCCGAGCTGATCTACTCGCACCAGGGGAAGGGAAGCTTCGTACGGCAGTCGCCGGACGAGGGTCACCAATCCTCTGAACTTCAGGAGCTGCAGCGGCAGGTTGCGGACCTGACTGCTCGCCTTGAGCGAGTCGAGCAGGCGCTCTTCCAAACGTGATCAACAGGCACTCCCTTCAGCCGGTTCTTGATGCTTCGATCAAATCCGACTCCCAGGTGAGTGACCATCACATCCCCGTGGTGAGATCCGTACCCAGCTCCATCAATACGTTTTCAATGTCCGCGTATACATGAGTTTTCGGACTCGAGTCCTACGCTCCCGAGTATGAAGACAGCGGAGGTACAGGCCATGGTGAGGGCTCGGCCCGGATGGCGGCCGGACAAGCTGCGCGACCAGCGGGAAGCTCATGGCCTCACGCTCGAGCAGGCCGGCGAGCGGCTGCGGATCGTGGCTGAGCAGGCCGGGCTGAAGAGCGTTCCCGCTGCTCACGCCCAGACGATCTGGGGACATGAGCAGGGTGAGATTTACCCTGGCCCGGACTATCGGCGCGCGTACTGCGCCCTCTATCGCGCAACCGAGCCCCAGCTCGGCTTCCGGAACCCTCTGCCAGGAGAGGATGCTGCGGCGTTCGTTCTGACGCCGACTTCAGAAACGCGTAACGGCGCGCACGTGCTGGCAGTCGAGCGGGCGCTTCATCGCATCGCACCGGGCACCGCGGAATCCGACAACATGATGCTGCAGCAGCGGATCATGGACGCGTGGCGCCGACGGCACACCGGCGGAGACCCGCACCGTCCCACGATCGTGCTGGTCGGAGGTTTCGCTGGCTCTGGGAAGTCTGAATTCGCGAGGTTTCTGACGCAGCTGACCGGGTGGCCGCTCCTGGACAAGGACCCTCTCACCAGGCCGCTGGTCGAACAGCTCCTGATCTCTCTCGGCTCGGATCCGAACGACCGGCACTCCGAGGTCTACCGGACGCAGGTGAGGGGGCTGGAGTACGACTGCCTGATGCAGGCCGCCTACGCCAACATCGCCTGTGGCATTTCCACCGTGCTGACCGCCCCGTTCATCGCTGAGATGACGGACGAGGGCTGGATGACCCGCTTCGCCAACCGCTGCCGCTCCCAGGGCGTCGACGTCTCGCCGATCTGGGTGCAGTGCGATGCCGAGAGCATGCGCGACTACATCACTTTCCGCTCCGCAGCCCGCGACGCGTGGAAGCTCGCCAACTGGGGGGAGTACATCGCCACCATCGATGTCGAAACCCGGCCCGTGGTCCCGCACCTGGTGGTGGACAACCGCATGGGCACGGCAATCTCACTTGCCGACCAAGCACGCCTCGCGCTCGCCGAGGTACGCACATGACCAGGACACAGCGGGGAGTGCTGCTCTACGGCCCGCCGGCCGCGGGAAAGGACACCGTCACCCAGGCCCTGAGCTGCCTCGACCCCAACTTCCAGCTGTTCTCGCGATTGAAGGCCGGGCCCGGCCGATCCGCTGGCTACCGGATGGCCACGCAGGAGCAGCTGGACGAGCTGCGACGGGCGGGCTCGGTGGTGTACGAGAACGCCAGGTACGACAGCACGTACGTAACGGACCGGCCGGGCCTGGACGACGCCTTCGCGGCCGGGGTCCCGGTGATGCACCTGGGCCAGGTCGACGGAGTCCAGGCGGTGCTCTCCGGCTACGCAGCTGGCTGGCTGACCGTTCTGCTGTGGTGCCCGCGGGAGGTGACCGAGGCCCGCTCGATCGGCCGGGGCGACGCGGACACCCCGGCTCGGCTCGCCGCGTGGGACGCCACACAGGCCGACCTCAACACGAACCCAGACTTCAGGTTCGACATGGTGATCCGTACGGACGCCACCTCGCCTGAGCAAGCGGCCGAGCAGATCAACCGGGCGCTCACCGCTCCACGCGGGCAGATGCTGATGATCGACCTAGACGACACACTGATCGATCGGCTGACAGCGGTAACTTCCTGGGTGGCCCAGTACTGCACCGAACACTGCCTGGGACCGGAGCCCGAGCAGCGGATGCTCGACGCGATGCGCGTCCGCACGGACCTGAGCGTGTTCGAGATCTTGTGCACGGAGCTCAGCCTGCCGGAAGCAGCCAACGAACTCTGGGCACGCTACGAGAAGGAACTCGCCGAGTTGGTGCGGCCGTTCCCTGGCGTGCCGGAAGCGTTGGCCGCCGCACGAGACTCCGGCGACCAGGTCATCGTCGTCACCAACGGCGGCGGACCGATCCAGCGCGCCAAGATCGCCACATCCGGCATCGCCGATGTCGTGGACGCCGTCTGCATCTCCGAGGAGATCGGTACCCGGAAACCGCACGCCGGGATCTTCGAAGCGGCTGCAGTAGCCGCCAGCCGGGACCTTTCCCAGGGCGGGTGGATGATCGGGGACAACGCCGAGCTGGACATCGTCGGCGGGCGTGGCGCAGGGCTGCGCACCATCTGGATCTCGCACGGCCGACCCTGGCCGGGCGGGCCGGAGCCGGACTTCATCGCCGAGACCGCCCTGGACGCGCTCGCGCACGCTCGAGGTGGACCGCGGTGACATCGGATCAGCCAATTCTCGGAGTACTGCACCCAGGGAGCATGGGGGCGGCCGTGGCAGCCTGTGCAGCGTCGGCTGGCGCGCGAGTGCTGTGGTGCCCGGCCGGACGCAGCGCGGCCACCGTTCGGCGCGCCGAGCAAGCCGAGCTCGAGCCGGTGGGCATGCTGCCCGAGCTGCTGGCGCAGGCAGAGGTCGTGCTGAGCCTGTGCCCGCCGGCTGCTGCCGAGGACGTCGCCCGCAAGGTTGCCGAGCACCAGTACACCGGCGTGTACGTCGAAGGCAACGCGATCAGTCCGGAGCGGACCGATCGCATCGCTGACCTTGTGGGCCACAGCGCTCGGGCGGTCGTCGACGGCGCGGTGATCGGATCACCTCCAGTCGGCGGCAAGGCCACCCGGCTCTTCCTCTCAGGCCCAGCCAGCGCGACCAGCCTGGTTGCACGGTTGTTCGCCAGCACCTCGGTGTCGACGCCGGTCCTGGGCGAGGAGATCGGTCAGGCCAGCGCGTTGAAGGTCGCCTACACGACATTTCAGAAGGCGAGCCGGGTCGTCGCCGCGCTGTCCTACGGCCTGGCGTACCACCATGGCGTAGACCAGGCGCTGCTGGATGTTGCCCGCGCGCGGCCGGGCAGCTACCTACTCGAGACCGACTACATCGCCAAAACCGCAACGAGGGCGTGGAGGTGGGCACCCGAACTGGAGGAGGCCGCCGACACCCTGATCGCGTCGGGCCTGCCGGACGAGGTGATGCGCGCAGTTGCCAGCACACTGCGGTGTTGGACGGATGCGAAGGACACCGTCGGGCTCTCGGTGGAAGACGCTCTGGAGATGCTGCGGGACTCCACCGGATGAGGCGCCTGTCGGGCCATCGGATCGTTGGCGCGTCAGATCGACACGGTGTGCTGGCGGCTACGCTCAGCGTTGTCCACAGGGGTACGCTTTGCCATGCAGTGATCAAAAAGCTTTGCCGTCCGGGCCTTGGACAAGCCCGGACGGCATCAGAGTGGATCGGCGCCCCTGGCCGGGGGCCCGTCCCGGTCGACCACGCGGAAGGTGGTGACGCAGTGAAGGGTACCCGTACCCAGATCCAGGCACACGCGCGGCACCCCGCCGTGGAGGCGACCGGTTCAAGGTCGCTCCGGCGGGGTGCCGTCGTCGTATCCGGATACACCTCTCCCCCGGAGGGGGTTGGCGTGGTGACTTAGACCATCGGGGGCGCCGGCCTTTGGCGAGGCCAGCAACCCCAGGGCCGCTGCAGTGGGTGAAGCCACGAGCAAGCGGTCTTACGTGATCCGTCCGATTTGGCGATCGGACGAGGGCCCGGAACGGGTCTCGGCTTGGCGGCCGGGACCCAGGAAGGGCGGCACTACAGGTTCTGCGCGAACCCGGACCCCCGAGGGGGCCCGTCTTGCTGTACCGGCTCCCGGCGGGAGCCGTCTTGCCGTACCTCCGCGAGGGGGTGCGGTTGCCGTTCCTAGATGCGAGTAGGAGGGCTCTGTCATTTTGCAGCAGCTCACAGCCCCGTTCCAGTCCCGCCGTGTCCCCGTCGCGGCGAGTGGTGTCCCCGGTTTGAGCTCGGACGATGCGATCCGAGAGGGGGGCGATCTCTCCTCCCCCGGTCCTGCCTTGGGTTCTGTCCGGGGACCGGTTGGCGGACCGGTTGTCGAATCCGCCGCGCGCGCCATCAGTAATGTGATGCACATCACTCGTTCGGGTGAGGCGCCGAGTGTCACACAGTCGGGTCCGGACCGTGTGGTTCTGGCCGCTCCGGCCGTTCCTGGCCAGCGACACAAGCCGGTCGACGTCCCGTCGGCGGGCGGTGCGGTGGTGCCGAAGTCCGTCCAGCGGTTCGTGCCGTGCGTGCCGGTGCTGCCGCGGCTGCTGGTGCCGGCGGCCGAGCAGTGGGTGACGACTACCCGCGGCCGGGTCGCGCTGGACCCGTACAGCTGGATGCAGGCGGTGCACTGGGTGGCCTCGTCGGGCTGCTACCGGCCGTCACGCTCGCACGGGCCCCGGGAGATGGGCCGCACCGCGATCCGCACCGCGCAGCTGCTCATGGAGTTGTCGCCGTGCCGTCCGGGTGTGGAGTACGTCGCCCGGCGCCTGGGCGTGACCGAGCGGACCGCGCAGTACCAGCTGGACATGCTGCGCGAGGCCGGCCTGCTCGCCTACGTGGCCAAGGGCACCCGGGTCCGCGGCGAGAGGGCCAAGGCGTCGGAGTTCGTCCGGGTGATCCCGGCCGAGTTCGACGTCGCGCTGGGCGTGCGGACCGTGGGGGAGAGCACCGGTCGGCGGGTGGTCGGGATCGCGGAGGCCGGGCGGGCGGCGATGGCGCTGCTCGGCAAGCGGGCCTCCCGCAAGGTCCGGGCCGCCCGGACGAAGACCTCCGCGAAGGCCTCGGCGACGGCCGCTCAGGCCGCCCCGGCCGGTGCCTCGTCCCAGGTGTCACAGGCCGCTGACGGCACCTCAGCGGCCGACAGCCGTTGCACCCCAATGGGGGGTGGTTGCTGTACTGCTCTTGCTGACCGCTGTACTCACCTCCCCTCTGAGACAGACGTCGCGAGCGGGAAGCCGAAGTCCACCACCGCGAAGAAGTCCACGAAGGGCCGGGGCAGGCGCACCGTCAACCGGGTCGGGCGCCGCTACCAGCTGGCCGCCGAGCTGGTCCGCCAGGTGCCGTGGCTGCGCCGCGCCCTGGTGCCCCGGATCGCCTGGGTCGTGCAGGAGGTCGCGGACGCGGGCTGGACGGCGGAGGAGGTCATCTCCTGGCTGTCCACCCTGGAGGAGCCGCAGCGCGGCACCTTCCGGCCCTCCGGCCTGCTGGCCTTCCGGTTGCGCGGCATGACCCAGGTGCCCGGCTGGCGCACCCCGGCCGAGCGCGCCGTCCAGGTCGAGCACTGGCGCGAGTCCCGCTCCGCCGAGAAGGCCCGCCACGACCGCACCTCGGCGGAGTGGACGTTCACCGACTGGCAGGACCCGGCCACCCGCGTCGCCGCCCGCCTGGTCGACGACGCCTTCGCCCAGGTCCGGCAGGCCGGAGGCCAGGGCGCCGAGGAACTGGCGCTCTTCGCCCAGGACCAGGACGGCCTGACCGACCTGCACCAGCTCACCCGCGAGGACCTCCTCGAGCTGCGCACCCTCGGCCAGAAGGACCCGGAAATGGTCCTGATGGCCATCCGGGACTGCGGCGAGGCCTACGCCCGCCAGCTCTACACCCACGGCCTAGTCGACCAGGTCCTGCGCCTGCGGCACACCGGCCGAATCGTCATCCACCAGCCCTGGAGGTCCGCGTGACTGAGACGTCCACCAGCGGTGTCGACATCGCCCGCGTCGCCCTCAAGGCCGCCCGCGAAGCCGCCCGCAACCGCGGCGCCGACGCCCCCGGCGGCCGCAGCTCCACCACCCGACCGACCCGCCGCACCATGGTCCGCACCGGTGGCCGCGACCCGATCGGGCTCGGCGCCGCCCTGGCCGGCCTGGTCGCCGACCGGGCCTGGGACGCGCCGACCGCCGGCGGCGGCGTCCTCGACCAGTGGGCCGAGATCGCGCCCGAGCTCGTCGGCAAGGTCGTCCCCGTGCGCTTCGACGCGCGCACCGGACGGCTCGACCTCCAGCCCGCCTCCCCGGCCTACGCCACCCAGCTGCGCCTGCTCGGGCGCCAGCTGGTCGCCCGGATCAACGGCAAGATGGGCCGGACGGTCGTTCGGGACCTGCGGGTCCTGGCGCCCCGCGCCATCGCCGCCGGCCCCGGCCAGCGGACCGAGCACCACCAGGCCGTCGAGCAGCCCGAGGCCCCGGTCCGCACCCGCGACGATGCGAGCGCCGGCTACCACCGCGCACTCGCCGAGATCCGCCGCACCACCATCGTCGTCGACCCGGCCATCGCCGCCGCCATCGCCCGCCAGGAGCAGGCAATCCTCAAGCGGCGCGAACCCGAGGACCAGTTCGCCCAGGGCCTCGCCGAGAAAGCCAGCCAGGAGGAAGCCGCCGCCCGCACCGCGGCCGCCACCAGCAGCCAGGCCCTCGCCGAACGCCGCGCCCGCCAGGACAAGGCGCTTCGCGCCGGCGCCGTCCCGCTGCGCCCGGCCCGCCCGCCGATGACCCTCAGCGGTGCCGCGTGACCGGTGCTGCTCCGCCTTGGGAGAGGGCCGGCCATTCCACGCATTCCCCGGACGCCATGGCTGACGACACGTCAGCCTGATCAGATGCTGCCGCGGCCACACCGCTTCACGAGAGGACTGCATGTGACCACTGACCGGGAGAGCATCGACCCCAAGCTGCTGAGCGCGCTGGAGAAGACCTTCGGCGACTACCTCGCCGACGTTGCCGAGCTGCTGCTCACGGCCGGGTATCCGATCGGGACGACGCTCGTGGACTTCTACGGCATCGAGTGGACCGACACGCCCAAGGACCTCTCCGACATCCTGGACGAGGGCCGGCTGGTCTTCCCGTGCGACGTCGCTCGCCGGTTCGGCGGCGGCAAGGGCTTCGAAGACCTGGGGCTGTACTGGTCGGCCATCTCCGGCTGGAACGTCGGCGGGACGTTCGACGACACCGAGACCACCCGCTGGATGAACGCCGGCCTCACCCCGGACCCCAGGGCCGTCGCGGAGTTCTTCACCGAGGCCTCGACCGACATCCTCGCCGCCGGACACCCGGACCGTCGCCTCTACCGGCGCCCGGGAACAGACCTGCCCGGCCTCGTGAAGCAACTGCAGGCGGTGGTCGGCCTCGAATACCGGAGCGGCAAGTACCGGATCAGTGACCTGCGCCGCGACGCGTGCTGGAGCAAGGCCAGTCGGGCCATCCTCGCCGAGGACACGAGGACCCAGATCACGGTGACCGGCGGCGAGCTGAAAGCCCTCCAACACCTTGTGGACTACTACGTCGCGCGCGAGCTGGGCGAGGACCACCTACGGGGCTTCGCCGTGTCCCTGGTGCGGGACTTCCAGGCCCGCGCCGCCACGAAGGGCGCCGCCGTACCGCTGCGGGCCAACGCCCAGGCGTACGCCCGCCAAAGCCGGGGCTGAACAGCAAGCGGCCCGACAGCGACGAAGCCAGCAGAGGCACGAACTGCGTCTCCGCCGGCTTCGTCGCTGCCGAGTGGTCAGGCCCTCCCAAGATGGAAGACGGTTACGGTCACCGTCTGGTCATGGACCTCGTACTGAACGCGGTAGAAGCCAACCTGGATGCGGTAGATCCCGCTGCTCCCGACCGTGAAGTCCTCGGCCAGCGGCACTGATCCGCGGGCGCCGGGTCAAGGGCGCCGTCCTTCGGGAGACCCTCACACGCTTCGCCCGGCAGGGACTCGCCTGGGTGTGCACCCGTGCGCCGAGTCGAGCGCGGGTGCTGAGGGATTCGCCGCGCTCGGCCCCGCGGGCCGAGGAACACCGTCGGCACCGCCCAGGAGCATGCCGACTCCGCCGCTCCGACCCCGCGGTGGGTGGCGCACTTCTGCCCCGGACGGCCTGTCGAGGGCTTGTCGAAAACCGGGACGCCACGGCGGGAGAGCTGGGAGGATCCAGGTGACATCACTCTCGGGGAGGTATCGGTGACGCTGCGTCGAGACGCATGGGTGATGCTGGAGGCCGTCGCCGTCCAGGGGCCGGAGGGCTGGCTGACCGGCAGTCAGCCCCTGGAGACCCGGAACGCGGAGGTCACCGTCGTTCGCAACCTCGTGGACGCCGGCCTGTGTGAACTCGCACCGGCCGACGTTCTCGGGTGCCTCCCCCTCGACGAGGCACGCCGGACCTGGGCCGCGCGGATCACCGCGCTCGGGCAGGACGCCCTGCGCTACCGGCACCACCAGGAGAACCCGACCGAGCGCCTGGCCGGGTCCGGGCCCGACCTGGTGCTGGACACCGCGATCAGCATCCGCGGCACCGACCTCGACCTCCTGCGCCGTGCCCTCGCCGATGCCGAAGCCGGCGCCCTCACCGGCATCGACACCGTCGCGCTGGGCACCGCGATCGCCAAGGCACGCCCCGTCGACGGCTCCCGCCGCCACACCGTGGACGCCACCGACGCCGAACTCGCGGCGATCATGCGGGTGCTGTACCTGGAGTCGCTGTACCGCGACGCCTCCGGCTACCACCACGTCCTGCGCCACTCGGAGCGGGCGCACGCCCTGCGCTTCCACCAGGTGAAGCCACGGCCCGTTCCCGCCGCGCAGGCGATGGCCGGTGCCCGGATCCCGGCGTCGGTTTCCAGCCCTTGACCGAGTCGGTTGGCCTGGGCAACCAGGCTGCTGTGCCACAGCTCCGGGGGCGACGACAACTGGAACGGCCTGTTTGCCATCGCCGTCCACGGCCTGCACCGTCCGTCGCATTCCGCGCATTCCCGGGATACTGAGGGTGATGGTGCGTCAGCCTGGTCGGAAGCCGCTGCTGCCCCTGTCCAGCAGCGGTTCGGCCGCACCGGTCGCCGGCTACCGGAGGGAACTTCATGCGCAAGATCGTCACCGTGGCTGATGACGCCGACCTCGCCCACCTGGTTGACCTGATCGACATGCTCCCGGGCCCGGACACGCGGAGTTTCTGGGGCGAGGGATCGAACAGCATCGGCTCCAAGGTCGGGCACCGCCTCCGCGAGATCCTCAGCGGCCGGGGCGACTCCTCCGACGTGGACTACCTGGCCATCTACGTCCTCAAGTACCTCGGCCGCGGCAACCGGCACATCCCCGAGGACCGGATCACCGCGAACCTGCGCGGCGCGAGCGGCCTCCCGGCGGCCGGCCACGCCTGGGTCGAGGACGCCACCCGCACCGCGTTCACCCTGGTCACCCGCTACAGCCTCCCGGTCTGGAACGGCGCGCACCGCACCCGCGGCAGTGCGTGGCTCCAGGGGTGACGGGCCGCCGACGGCGTTTACGCAGGTCAGCAGGTGGGGCTGGGCAGGCTAGGCTGAACAGTGGACGGCTCGGCGAGGGAGGGACCTGGACAATGGCGGATATGAGCGAGATGGACGACCTTCGGGGTCGGCTGGCCGCGTTGGAGGCGGAGGTCGACCGGCTTCGGGAGGAGTCCGCGGCCACGCGCACGATGGCGGCCATGGCCGACCGGGACAGCGCCGAGGTTCGCACCTCGTTGCGTGGGCACACCCAGGTGCTGAACGCGATCCGCGAGGACCAGATCGAGCAGCGCCAGGCGATGACCAGCCTTGCCGAGGCCGTCGGTGCCCTGGTGGCCGGGCAGGTGGAGCACGGCCGGATGCTGGAGGAGCAGGGTCGGGCGCTGGAGACCCTGGTGACGGGGCAGACGGCGGTCCTGGAGGAGCTGCGCCGCCTGGGCGGCAAGCAGTAGATGCAGGCGTGAAACGGCGAGGAGGCCCCCGACCGGGGGCCTCCTCGCCGTTTCAGCGCGCGGTGCGAAGGCGGTCCTGCCGTTCGGTGACGAGGGCGCGCCAACGGTCCCGGACGGCCTGGTCGCTGTCGAGCCAGCGTGCGGGGGATGGGTACTGGAGGTCGCGGCCGGCCATGAACGCCGCGATGTCGGTGTAGTAGGCGTAGTCGCGGTCGCGGGTGAGCTGGTCGAGGTCGCGGATCACGGTGTCCAGGCCGTCGTTGTCGTCGAGGACGGCGTGGTGGAAGCAGCGGGCGAGGGCGAGGGTGGTGCGGGCGGCGCGGACGCCGGAGGCCCTGACCTCGGCGTCGAGGACGCCAACACGGTCGGAGAACTCGTCGCCGGGGGTGCCGGCGTCGCGGATCAGGGCGGCGATGCGGGTGGTGAGGGTGGTGGCGCGCAGGTCGAGGCCGGTGAGGAGCTGGGCGGCGAGGTCGAGGTCGTCGCCTGCGGTCTCGGGGTCGGTGAAGGCGCGGGTGAGGGCGAGCTGGGCCTGGCTCGTGGCGCGTTCGCCGGCGACGGCGTGCTGTTCGGCGTCGGCGCGCGCGGCCTCGTAGTGGGCGGTGGCCTGGTTCATCTCGGCGTGGACCCAGGCGAGGTCGCCCAGGACGCGGTGCTGGCGCCCGGCCCAGCCGAGGGTCTGCGCGGCCTCGTGAGCAGCGGGGAAGTCGCCGTCCAGGCGGGCAAGGTGGGCCAGGCCCCGTTGGGCGGCTGGGGCCAGGCGGGTGGTGCCGGCGGCTACCTGCCGCATGCCCTGGCGGGACGCGCCGGTGCGGCCGAGGTCGCGGTGGGCCTTGGCCCGGTAGTAGAGGGCCATGTCGGTCAGGTCCTCGGGCAGCAGGGCGCTGTCGATGACTCGGGTGAGGCGGTCGGCGGTGTGGGTGCGGTGCTCGCGCTGGCGGGCGGCGAGCGTGCTGAGGGTCTCCACCAGGGCGTCGGCCGGGGTGCCCAGCACGGCGGCACCACCCGGCCCGCCCGCAGGGGCCTGCCCGGCAGGGCGGGCGGGGGCGGGCGGGGCGAGGGGCTCCCAGATGCTGTCGGAGACGTAGGCCCAGGCCGCGGCGGCGAGCCAGCCGAGGCCGAGGCGGTGGTCGCGGGCGAGGATCAGGCCCTGGCGCAGGCAGGCGACCAGCAGGATCCGGCTGCGGCTGGTGCTGCTGGTCCACTGGTCGCCGAGCGCGTCGAAGGCCCGGACGGCGGCGCTCGCCCAGTCCTGGTCGGACCAGCGGTCGTCGGTGTGGTCGTCGGCCCGGCGGATCGTCGAACGCACCACGGCGTGCAGGTGGTAGGGCCACAGGGCGAGCGGGTTCTCGCGGACGAAGGGCCGCTCGGCCAGCCGAAGCGCGGCGGCCTGGTGGGCCATGCCCGAGGCCTTGGCGGCGAGCGGGATGTCGAAGGCGTCCAACAGCGACACGGCGCGCAGCACGTGCCGCTCGTCGGGGGTGAGGTCCTGGAGGGTGCGGGCGACGAGGGCCGGGAAGTCGTGGTCGAAGTCGGCCGGCTCGGGTTCGCGGGTGCGGCGGATCTCCAGGAAGCGCATCACGGCGAGGTCCAGGTACAGCGGCAGGCCGTGGGAGCGGGCGGTGATGACGTGGCGCAGGGCGTCGCCGATGAGGGGCTGGCCGTCGGCGGCGGTGAGGCGGCGGGTGAGGTAGTCCTCGCAGTCCTCGGGGCTGAAGTCGCCGATCAGGACCTGCCGGTCGTCCGCCGTTCCGGTGCCGGTCGGTGCGGGCTCGGGCTCGGCGGCGGTGCGGGCGGAGGGGATGTGGGCGGCCAGCTGCGGCCAGGCGGCGGCGCCGGTGTAGTCGAGCTGCCCCTGCAGCGCGTCGTCGGCCCATTGCAGGCGGGAGCGGCCGGTGACGATGAACAGCGCGTTCGGCATGAGCCACACCACGCGCTGGATCAGGCGCTCCAGGTCGCGGTTGGTGCGGTCGCCGGTGTCCTCGAAGGTGTCCAGCAGCACCACCGGCACGACCGCCTGCTTCGCTGGCAGCCGGTCGACCTCGTAGGCGAGCAGGTGCGGGTAGTAGGAGAGCGCCTCCAGGTCCGGATCCGCCTCCAGCAGGTCCGCGAGCCGCGGGCAGCCGGCCAGAGCGCGGGCGGTGGTGCGGCGCTCGCGCACCGCGCGCACGACCGCCGTGGCGACCTGGCCGACGGCGGAGCCGACCGCGCCGGGCAGCGCGAGTTCCTCGGCGGCCTTCGACAGGGCGGCCTGCACCTGGCCGGGTAGCGCCTTGGCGAAGCGGCTCACCAGCCCGGCACGGCGCAGGTACTCCTCCAGGCTCTCGCCGGGGTGGTTGTGCTCCCAGTACCGGCCTAGTGCGATGTCGAACGCGGGCAGTGCACGGTCGAGGCCCGCGAGCGCCAGGCGGAGGGTGAGGACGAGGCGTTCGAAGTCGCCGCCGGCGGAGCGGGCGAGGTCGATGCGCACCGGCAGCAGCCGGGGCGCCGCCGGCCAGGCGGGCTCGCCCCACTGCGCGGGCCGGTGCTCGGCCGCGGTGAGCGCGGCCTCCAGCTTCCGCGACAACGTCGTCTTGCCGACGCCGCCGATGCCGTGGAACACGATGATGTTGTGCCGCGCCGCCTCCAAGTCCTGGACGTCGAAGCCGGGAGCGGTCACCCGGGCCAGGTGCTCGGCGAGCGCAGCCGCGACCTGCCCCCACTGGCCTTCCCGGTTGGTGAACGCCTCCCCGGTGCCCAGGCTCCGGTCGTTCGAGCCGAACAGCGCCCGCAGATCCCGCCCCGCCATCGACGACTCCCCCTCCGCACAGATCTGACCGGGTATCAACCTACGCCGTGGCGCCGCCGAGGGGCGCAGCCCGTCGGCGTGCACATGAATGTGCTCAGCCAGGTCGGCCAGGTACGGGTGTACGTGCTCGGTCCTGGGCACCTGCCCGGGGTGGCGCAGGGATGTCCGATGCCGGCGAGTGGGGTGCGGGCGCCGCCGGCAGGCCGTCCCTGGCTCACCAGCGCGCTGTTCGCCGGCATCACCGAGTAGCTGGCTGCGGGACTGACGTTATGCTGTCAGATGGTCTACGGACCGTATCGGGGGATGGGGGAGAACTATGGGTAACGATGGTGTCGGGACGGGGTTCAGCGCTCACCCGGAGAAGCTCGGGGACGCGGGCGACCGGCTGATCACGGCCAGTGGGGACGTGGGCGGGATCAAGGGAACTCTGGACAAGCTGAACATGTCCGACCCGGCGACCTTCGGCGAGTACGCCGGTGACGGGGCGAAGGCCTTCTGGTCGGCCTGGCAGGACGAGCTCCAGGTGAACATCGACGCGCTGTCCGACCTCGGCGGCAAGGTGCACACCACCGTGGCCAACTACGCCAAGGCGGACCACGGCGTCCAGCAGCAGTACCAGCAGGGGGCCTGACCGTGCCGGACCATGACGCGCACCCGCTCGGCCAGGACGCCGGCAGCCAGCGGCAGCAGGCCGAGAAGCTGAAGAAGACCATCGACGAGTCCCACGGCATGTGGGGCGCCGGCGACCTCAAGTACGCCGTCCACGACGCCCTGCAGCTGCCCGCTCCCAAGGGCGACTCCGGCAAGCTCGGCGAACTCGCCGCCGCCTACAACACGGCGAGCAGCCAGGTGGACCAGGTCCAGATGAAGGTGGCGCAGGTCAGCTCCCAGCACCTGCCGGACGCCTGGACCGGGCAGGTCGGCGAGAAGGCGGCCGAGGTGGTCAAGGCCTCCGCCGACGACCTGACGCGCTGCCGCGACATGCTGGGCAAGGGCCGGGACCAGCTCAAGGCGCTGGCCGGCGCGCTGAGCGAGGCGCAGACCCTGCACGGGCAGGGCGCCGCGCCGCTGAGCGAGGCGCTGAAGCTGCTGCACGACATCACCGTCGCCGGCGCGCCGGACCCGATCCACTGGGACGACGACAAGATGCACAGCGCCCACGCGAAGGCGAAGGAGGGCATCAAGTCGATCTACGACGCCGCGGTGAAGGCCGAGAGCGCGGGCCGCGCCGCCGCACGGGAACTCAACGCGCTGGCGGGCAAGGCGCTGGCCGGCAAGTTCAAGAACAAGGGCCTCGGCGCGGAGGACAAGCTGGTCATCGCCGATGCCGCCCTCGACGGCAACCCGGGCAACGGCGGCATCCTCACGGCCAACGACGTGACGCGGGCGGGCCAGTTCATGGACAAGATGAGCGACGCGGACCGGGCCCGGTTCGACCAGCTGCTGGCCGGCAGCAAGTCCGCCGAGGAGCGCGCCTACCTGATGAAGGCGCTGGCCGCCGGGCACAGCTACGACGAGGTCAAGGCCTTCGACGACCAGATCCGCCCGCATGCCGACGACCCCCGCTGGCTCGCCGACCGGATCTCCCCGGTGCAGCTGGAGGCGGTCTCGGCCCAGACGGCGGGGACGGGCTACAAGGGCGTCAACTGGGACCAGGGCCAGCACGAGACCTGCGTGGCGGCGTCGACGGTGACCGCCCGGGCGATGGTCGACCCGCTCTTCGCCTTCCAGCTCACCACCGGCGGCCACCCGGACGACCCGGCCTACGACAGCGGCCCGGCCTCGAAGGAGCGATGGGACAAGGAGACCAACCGGGTCTACGACACCCGCTCCGTCATGCACTTGTGGAATGGCGGGATGTGGGACTGGGAGTCCAACGACATCGCCGACGACGAGATCGCCAAGCACACCGGCGCGGACTACCACGACGTGGACCTCGACAGCCACGACAAGCGCCAGAACGCGCTGGCCGAGATCGAGCAGAAAGTCGACGAGGGCAAACCCGTCCCACTGTCCGTCCACGGCGGCACCCTGCTCGACCCCCACGGCCACCAGATGATGATCATCGGACACCGCGGCGACCAGCTGGAGATCTACAACCCCTGGGGCTACACCGTCTGGGTCAGCGAGAGCGACTTCATCAACAACCACATGCAAGGCGCCTCCGACGACCGGCACCCCGAAGTCCGAAGCGTGCGAATGCCCAAGTGAGGCCCCAGATGAACACCCCACACCCCCAGAGCGACAGCCTGCTGGCCGAACTGGACGTCGAAATCCTGCTGCGCTTCGGCCTGCCGACCCCGGGACCGCACCGCTCCACCCTGTTCGGCGACGGCGCGGTGGCCGCCGCGATCACCGCCGACCGGCTCGGCGTCCTGCCGCGCGCCCTGGTCTTCCTCGGCGAGGTGGTCCGCTCCGGCGGCACCCGCTTCGCGGCCGAGCTGCCCGAACCGCTCCCCGGCCCGGCGGCCGCAGCAGCGCGCGACTGGCTGCAGGCAGCCGCCATGGTCGTGCAGGACCCGACAGGCGACCAGCTCGTCGCCCGCTGGCT
The DNA here is from genome assembly GCF_042786665.1 of Kitasatospora sp. NPDC059146. Lineage (NCBI taxonomy): Bacteria > Bacillati > Actinomycetota > Actinomycetes > Kitasatosporales > Streptomycetaceae > Kitasatospora > Kitasatospora sp. NPDC059146. The sequence goes on from NZ_JBHZCY010000024.1 coordinate 63,892, forward strand.
CGACGCGGTCGCCGCCGTCCTCGCGCTGCGCGTCACCCACCGAGAGGCGACCCCATGACGAGGCGGTGGCGCCGAGTCCTGCTGACGGTGGCCGCGGTGCTGGCCGTCGCGGCCACCGTGGGCGCGGTGGCGGTCCACAAGATGACCACCGGAAAACTCGACCACGGCACCGTGTTCACCCAGACCTCGGGACAACTCGCCGTCAAACCCGGCGAACTCTTCTCGATCGAGGTGTTCGCCTACCGGGAGGCGGGCGACAACTGGACCATGGCCACCCCCGCCCCCGACCCGGCCGTCGCGCAGTCCACCGGCGACGAGTACGTCGACAACTTCGGCATCAAGGACTTGCCCGGCCTGGGCGGCACAGGAGCCCTCGGTACGGGCGGCCACTACTACTTCACCTTCCGCGCCCAGACCCCCGGCCGCACCACCATCACCCTGCACGTCGGGTTCCGGGACCACGAAGGGATGTCGTTCTCCGGCGGGCCGGACCAGACCAAGCGCCAGTTCACCATCGACGTCCGCTGAGCCGCCTCCGGCAGGCAGCCCGAGTCCGGGGCTGCCCGCGGCCGGCGGCTCGTCGGTGCGGGCGATCTCCCGCATCGCCTCGACCCCGGCGCCGTCGAGCCCGGCGAGCGCGTCCTTGACCGCCGTCGAGGTGACGCCGTCGACATCGGTGGTCGTGTAGAAGCCGCTCTGGACAGCGAGGTTGATCGGGCTGGTGAGGTACGGGGCCCTGCCGCCGCGGCGCCGGACCCGGACCTGGGTGCCGTCGCCGAACCGGGCGAGGTAGGCGCGCGGGACGAAATGGTGGCGCTTCGGCGATGACATGCCGACGAGGGTATGGCCGAGGCCGCATGTGACACTTGCAAACGCAATCTCTGTCCACTACCCAGGCGGTGTCCCCGTGCACGACCCTCGTCCCGAGGAAGGCCGCACCGAGTGCTCCGGCACGGCCGGCGCCGCCGGCCCGCAGGAGCAGGCAGACCGGTGGCAGCAGGCCGAGCAGGCCGAGCGGGCCGTTCGCGCGGTGGTGGCCTGGTACAGCTCGGGCATCCGTGACCTTCGCCGCGCAGTCCGGGAAGGCGCCGGCACGGCGGACCTGGACGTCCTGCTCGACGCCAGGCAGCAGGCCATGGCCGATCTCCAGCGCTTGGAGGACGGCGTGGACGCCGATGAAGCCGCCCGGCTGGCCGCCCACTACACGGCGGCCCTTCGGGAACTGACCGCCGGGAACTGACCGCCGGTCAGGCGACCGGCCCGGCGGGCACCGGCCCGACGGGCGGCACCTCCAGAGAACGGGGCCGCAGCCGAGGCGGCAGGAGCGGGCGGGCCAGCGCCGAGATCTCCTCCAGCTCCCTGCGGTGCTGCGGCAGCGCCCGGCGCACATCCGCCTGGACCGCGAGGAAGCGCAGCGCCTCCGCCTCGGTGTAGGGGCGGGTCCGCTCGGCGGCCAGCGCCCACCCCGGCGCGCCGTCGGAGAAGCCCCGGCGCCACAGCGCCCGCCCGTCCCGGCCCATCACCACCAGCTCGTCCACCACGCTGGAGAGTGAGGCATCCTCGACCACGGCGGCCACCGCCTCGAAGCACCGGTCGTGCCCGCCCGCCGTCGTGAACCGCGCGGAAGTGCCCTCGCGCTGGGCGTCCGCGTAGCGGCTGGCGGTGCCCTGGCGGCTGTCGGCGGCACGCACGGCCAGGGCCAGCACCTGGACGCGGTACCCGGCCCGGTGGAAGGCCCCGGCCTCGGCCAGGACATCCTGCACGCTGCCCGGCGCGGTCTCGACGACCACGTCGCCGCGCCGCTCGCGCACGTACGCCTGCGCCATCGAGAACCACGCCTTGTAGTCCGCTCGGATCGCCGCCCCCGCCTCGCGCGCGTCGCCGCGCAGCAGGTCGGAGTAGTCGGGGTGCAAGATCTTGAGATTGTCACCGACGAGGCGGACCGTGCCCGGGCGCATCGCGCGCCTGACCATGCGGGCGGCCCCGCTCTTGCCCGCACCCGGCTGGCCCACCACGAACACCGCCACTGGGCGTTCCTGGGCGACGGTGCCACGCAGGAGCGCGGGCACGATGTCGAGGTCGAAGATCTCGCGGTGCTCGGCCGGGGACAGCCGGTGGAAGTCGACGCCCGGCGGTCGGCGCAAGGCCTGCGCGATCCGGCGCACCGGCTCGGACAGCGCGGCGGCACGGCGCGCGTCCCGGGCTACCGCCAGCACGCGGTCGGCCGGAACCTGGTCCTCGGCGCGCACCAGCGCCCGCTCGGTCTGGGACAGTTCCCGCTGAAATTCCGCGCTCTCCGCCGCGCCCCACCACCGGACCCGCTCCGTCTCCACCGCCCGTGCCGCACCCGGAGTCCTCGTCCAGACACCGTCGACGAGCTCGTTGCCGTACAGCGGCACCATGCCGCGCCGCACCACGGTGACGCGGTCGGCGAGCATTTCCTCCTCGACCACCCGCAAGGTGTCGACGAGTAAGGCCGAGCACCTGTCGTGGTTCTCCCAGGACACGTACCGGCCCGCACCCGTCGCGACGGTCTGCTCGATGTACCGGCTGAGGACACCGAGCTGACTCCACGCCGGAGAGCACGCCAATGCCACCACCTCGACCCGGTACCCTGCCGTCCGATAGGCCGAGGCCTGCGTCCGGGCCTCGTCGGCGTCGGCGAACGCGGTCTCCACCAGCGCATCGAACCGGTGCTCGCGCACACGCTCCTCCACGGCGGCCTGCCAGCGGCGCGTGTCCGCCCGCACACCCGCACTGGCGGTGCGCACGTCCTCGGCCAGCAACCCGGGGTAGCGCCGGTGCGCGGCCTTGTACAGGTCGGCGCCGACGCGCACCGCCCCGCCCCGCAGATCGAGGACGGCGTGCAGCAGGTCTCCGAGGGTGGTCTTGCCGCTGCCGGGCTGCCCCGCCACGAGCAGTACCACCGGCTGGTCCTGCGGTACGGCGTTTCGGGTCCAGGCCGGAAGGATGACGCTGTTCAGTACGTCGCCATGCTCGGCGCCGGACAGGTCCGCCGTGTCGGCGTCCCGCTCCTTGTGCACTGGGTTTTCCGCCTCGCACTCGGTGTAGGAAGCCCATTGGGTCAATGGGACAAATCTAGTATTGATTCGCGATGTGACGGCCGTCAAATAACGCCTACAGTTGTCCCATGGATGATGAGCCGGGGGCCGAACCGACCACCGCCGAGCAGGCGGAGCTGATCCGCGCGGTCGAGCAACTGGCCCGGGACTGGGCTGGCATGCAGAACCCGTCGGCGACCGGGGAACCTGACGGCGAGCTCCGCCTCCTGGCCGTCCTCAAAAAGATCGACGAGGCCTGCCAGGCCGCGGCCGCCCGCGCGGCCGTCGCCGCGCTCAAGCAGGGAGCGGGCTTCGAAGACCTCGGTGAGGCCTGGGGATTCAGCTGGCAGGCCGCCTCCAAGCGCTGGGGCCACCTCGCCCGCGGCGAGCGGGTCGCCGTGGTCATCTCCCGGCGCAACCGCGTCCACCGCGACGGCTACGGCGAAGTCGATGGCGACGGCCAGTACGACATGGACCGCGGGGCCTGGCCAGTCGGCGACGAAGTCCGCCGCAAGGCCCGCTACGCCGTCATCGCCGTGGACGGCACCGTCCGGCGCGTCTACAAGATCACGGACGGCTGGGAGCCCGACCAGCACTCCCCGAAGTGGCACTTCACCGGTACCCTCCTTGACGACCCCGAGATCGAGGCCGCGCACGCCGCCGGCGACCTCCCCCTCAAACCCGGTGACTCCTGCCCGACGCAGCGCGGCCGGGCCTACCGACCGCACTGGTTCTGACCCACGCCCTCATCAGGAGATCCGCCGGAAGTCGCGCCTGGCGTGCTCGCGGCTGGAGAACCGTCAGGCAGTGCCTGACGCTCTGACAGCCACGGGCCGGCAGGATCGTACGTTCGAGCTGCGTTCGTCGGGTGGCCGGAGCCAAGGGGCACTGACCTGGGGGATCCGGACGTCAGCGCAAGGCCGGGCCCTTGGTGCTCACGGCTGCTCGGTCGGCGGCTCCGGCTCCCGGCCGTCCTGGTCTTCGGGCTCCGTCACGGTGACGCCGCCTCCGGCGGGCAGCAGGCCGGCGGCGAGCAGGGGGATGCCGAGCCGGCGGGCGGCGGCCGTGCACAGTGCGTCCGGCATCGTGAGGTCGACGCCGCCGTCTGCGGCCTGGGCGGTGAGCTCCAGGGCGAGAGCGGTGTCGGCGGCCAGGGTGGCGCGGTGCTTGGCGGGGCCGGGCTGGCGGACTCCGACGACGGCGAGCTCGGCGAGCAGGGTGTCGGCCTGTTCGTGGGCGCCGGCGCGGGCGAGGACGGTGACGAGTTCGGTGACAGCGGGCTCGGGCAGTACGGCCTGGTAGAGCCAGGTGTTCGCCCGGGAGCCGGGCCCGCCGCCGATCCAGGCGAGGATGGCGCCGGCGGTGAAGACCACCCGCTGGTCGCTGGCGGGCGAGATCCGGATGCCGTCCGACAGGGGGAGAAGTGCGGTCGGCAGCGGGCCGGAGGCGTCGTTCTCGGGCAGCGGGTGGCCGCCGACGAGCATCTGGGCCGGGTCGGTCGGCAGGTAGCCGGCGAGCAGCGGGGCGAAGCTCTCCCGGAGCCGGTCGCGTACGGCCCAAAGGGGCTCGATGGTGACCGTGCCGTCGCTGGCGGTCCGCAGGGCCACCAGGGCGCCCTCGGTGATGTGGGCGGCGCGCTGGATCTGGGTGGGCAGGACGAGACGGCCTCGCTGCCCGACCCTGGCCGTGGCGATGACGGGCTCCGTGGTGGTGGTCATGGCCGGCACCGTAGCCCGCAGGTGTCGCCGGTGTGGGCGGTCTTCAGATCTGCTCACCCAAAAGCGTGGTGAGCCCTATAGAGAGGATCGGCCCACACACCGGACCCCGGCGACCACCAGGGCCGGCGATCCCGCCCGTCGTCTGAACGTCTTCCGCGCCGCCCGGCATGCTGAACCCTCGAGCGGGGCACGGCCCACGACCGGCTGAGCCATATCCGCGGTGCCCCGCTGACTTCCTGACCCTTCGCATCCGACCGCCAGCACGCCCGCACGACCCATCAAGGGCCCGTCACCCCCGACCGGGGGCGACGGGCCCTTTCGCATGCCCTGACGAAGGAGACCGATGCCGACGCTGCACTACACCCCCGCCGCCGCCCGGACCCTCGCCCGCCTGGAGAAGGGACGCCGCGCGGACCCGCGCTGGCTGCACCGGGTCCGCCAGGCGCTGGAACGCCTGGCCGCCGACCCGCACCACCCGGGCCTGCGCAGCCACCGCTACGCGACCCTGCCCGGCCACCGTGGCACGGCGGCGTGGACGTCCTACATCGACCAGGGGCCAGGTGCCTGGCGCATCCACTGGGCATGGGGGCGCGACGGCCAGGACGGCGGCGCGGTCACCGTGCTGAGGGTGGGACCGCACCTGTAAGCGGGGCGCTTCCTGCCCACGAAGCCGTCCAGCGACCATAAGTCGGTCGCGCCTGGGTGGTCGGGCACCGGTGTCGACGCCACCACGGCGTCGATCGTCCGGTCCTCACGGCACGACCGGCCCCGACGTTGCTACCGGGGGGAAACGGGTGGCTGCGGCGGGTGTTCAATGGGCCGGTCACCGCACGCTGAGCTGGGAGGGCACCAACAGTGGGACGCAAGAAGCCGGGCAAGCCGCGCCGGGAGCGGGCCGCCGCCGAGTACACCCTGCAGCAGCTCCAACCGCCCGGCTACGACCAGTGGATGACCCTCGCCCCCGACGCCGCCACGAAGGCCGCCACCGATCCGCGCCTCAGCCCCGAGACCATCGACATGACCCGCCGCCTGACCCAGCTGAGCCCCGTCTACGGGCCCAAGATCCCGGTCCAGGCACTGTGGCTCGACCTCGCCGTCGACCAAGGCGCCCTGCGGCTGCGCCGTCCGGACGGCACGGTCGGGCGGCTGCCGGTCGCCGAACTCGCCGGCATGCTCGGCGGCCGGAGCGACGGGCAGGACGTGCGGGCCTCGGTGCACGAGCTGCACGCCATCGGCATGCTGCTCGTCGAACCGGATGGCGAGGAGGACTGCGTGCTTCGGGTGGTCATCGGCAAGCCTGCTCGGCCCGGCGACCCGTGGCTGTTCGGCGGCGACCTCGCCAGCGACCTGGTCCCCAAGACGTGCATCCCCGGCGGCCCGCAGACCCTCGGTACGGAGGAGTTCGCCGCGCTCGGCTACCTGCGCTCCCACCTGGCCGAGGGCACCACCGGCACCCCGGAGGAGTACGCCGGCTTCGAGGGCGTCGGGTCCGTCGAGCGCGCCCAGGAGCTCTTCGACGCCGTCGCCGACCTGGTCGACGTCCGCGGCTGCCCGGCCTGCCCCACCGCCCACCTGTGCACCCGCGACCCCGAAGCACGGTCGGCCCTCTGACACGGCCCCGACCTGCCCGCGGCCATGCACCCGGCCTCGGCCTGGCATGTTCGCGGCCGAAAACTCGCAGGTCACAGCCCTGTTCACCACCGACACACGGGTCTACCATTCCCGGCACGGCAACCCCACCGTCCCCAACACCGGGGCTGCCGAGCAGAACGGCCACGCCCACGCGCGGCCGAAGCCTCCCCCGGCCGGGACCCCGGGCAACCCCCCTGCCCCCGCGGTCCCGGCCGGCTGCGCGCCGCCACCCTGTGTGGGCCTGCAGCTGGCTCTGCCAGCCCGCAACCGACTGAACCACCGGGCGAATCGGTGCCCGGAGAGGGGGCGACTCGTTGGTATCGGCATGGACGAGGACACGCTGGACCTGGAGAAGCTGCCCACGATGCCGTGCCTGTGCGGTGCGAAGGACATGGTCTGCGACGAGTGCGGCGGGTCGGGTAAGGCCGAGGAACCAGTTGACCCGGACGACGACGAGTGCGACGAGTGCGAAGGCGAGGGCATCGTCTACGGCCTCCACGACGAGGACTGCCCGGCGAACGAGGAGTTCTTCGAGGCCCTGTGACGCCGCGCCGATGATCGCCCGGCAGCCTCAACCGCTGCCGGGACACCGAGCGTGCGGTGGTCACCTGCGAGGTGCGCGGGCGCTGAACCGGGCGAGGTAGGCGCCCGGCGTGCGGTCGCCAGCCGCGCGTTCCTGCGGGGTTATGGCGCGGCGGGCGCACCCCTCGCTGGCGGTCCCCGCTGTACAGCTTGCTGGTGGAGGTGTACCCGTCGGTCGGCGCGGCCGGCACGTTGTAGCCCACCCGGTGGGCTGTGTTCCGGCCATACAGCCTGCCTGGGTATGCCCGTTTCGCCCTGTGGGGTCTGTGTCATTGGAGGTGTGTTTGCCCTGGTGGAGGGGCCTGCTTGTAGGGGATGTGTTCCCTGTAGGACGGATCCGGGTGATGCGGTTGTCCCGTGACAAATGATCTTGACCGTTTGCCATTCGATCTTGACCACCGAGGCTGGCGCCGCCAGCCCTTGACATGGCCTGTACGGGAAGGGCCGCTCGTGGATACCGTCGGTTCGACGGGAGCAGGTGCACGCCTGCCCAGGGGGAAGCGGTGAGCGATGCTGGTGTGGCAGGCATGCCTGTGGGGGCTGCTGGGAGTGGGATTAGTCGAGGTACACGGCCTATGGTCGGCCGCACGCCCCAACAGAGCTCCGAAATGGCCATGGGTGGACAGCCGCGGACGGCCCCAGGTCTGGGCCTACGCCGTAGCAGCAACCTGCCGCAGCGTGATGGGCGTCGGCCTGAACGCCGTCTACGCCGCCTCGGGCCAGATCGCGGGCCCGCTGGGTGCGCTTACCTTGGGCATAGCCGCACCGTTGATCATTCAGCAGATGGCCGCCCGGGCTGACGTTTCTCCCCTCACAGCGCCGGACGTCCCCGATGGCCAGCCCATCGGGCTGGCCTCAACAGCCGCCTCCGACGGTGACCAAGCGCCACAGGGGAGCACCAATGCCCGCTGACGCTGACGGCACGAGTGTCCTGCAAGACGCCCTCCACCTCCTCGGTGCTGCCCGCCCGCAGGCGCTGCCGCCGCAGAAGACCACTTGGGGCTGGATTCGGGCCGCGCTGGCATTCCAACCCGCTCACCCTGCCCCGGACCCGCAGGCCCAGCTCCGGTCAACGCCGTTACCCGCTCCTGCGGTTGCGCCGACGTGGTCGCACGCCGCAGACCGTCCCAGGAGGACACGGGCACGACGACTGATTGGGGTGATCGTCGCCGCCGTTCTGATTGGTGGGCTCGCCACGACGATGCTTGAGTCGAACGGACAAAACGAAAAAGCCGCCCCGCAGAACCATCACCCGGCCTTGGCCGCCACCCTGGCCGCGGCTCCCGGCATGGGCAGCAACATTCCCTCCTACGCCTACCCCGACAAGCCGTCGGTGCCTTTGCAGAACCAGCCGGTCAGCGCATTCTGCACAGACACTCGGATTTTCCCACAGTCTGGGGGGCGGCAGGACGAAGACGCCAAGGCGGCTCTCGTGCGGCTGCGGGGCACCGACGATTTCCGGCTTGTCCCCCTGGCCAGCGTTCAGCTGCAGGAGGGAAGTTCCACGGCAGAAGCCCAGTTGCCAGCATGCGGGCCGGCGGACTACACCTTCTGGGGCATCAACGTGCGAGAGCTGGTTCTGCGGCTGATTTGATCAGGAGCCAGCGATGCTCCAGGCGCGGGGCAGGGCCAGGGCGCAGGCCGCACACCAGGCGGTCGAGGTCGCCTGTCAAACGGTCAAGATCATTTGTCGGAGGACAGCGGTCGTGACCCGTCTCAGCGGAGTTTGACGAGTCTCGCCGAAGTTTGACCGGCCGGTAGTTGTCTCACTGGAACTCGAACGCCGTGTACGAGGGGTGGTGGGCGTCCAGGTCTCGGATGGGCGGAGGCTGTCGGAGGCAGTTCGTAGGGTGCCCGGGTGAACATCGATGATCTTTCTTGGCAGGCGCGTCACCATGGTGGCGTCTACCCGCGGATGGTGCAGGCCCTCCTCGATCTGGGGCGGGTGGAACTGCTGGTCCAGGCGGCGCGGGAGCGCGGGGACTGGAACTGCGCGGAGGCGTCGGCCCGGGAGTTGTGCGCGGCCGGGGACTACGGTCGGGCGTTGGCGCTGATGGACCCGTTCACGGACATCGGCTGGCGGGCCGCCGAGTGGATCACCGCCGAGATCATGATCTATCAGGGTGACGGCGACGAGGCGCTCGCGATGGTGCGCCCGGACGCGACCGAGCTGGGCGACGGCCACGTGTGCGCCCGCTACGCCGAACTGCTGTCGAAGGCCGGCCGGGTCGAGGAGGCCGTCGACCTGCTCACGCCCCACCTCGGGGAGTACTGGCTCCGCTCCCGCCTGGTCGACATCACCGAGGGGCGGGGGTACGACGACCTGGTCCTGGAGGTGCTCACGCGGGAGGCGGAGCGCCTGGAGGCCATCGAGAGCGCTGCGTGCACGCGGTGCGGCGGGTCCTGCGGCGCGGGCCGGGCCGACCGGTGGGATGTGCTGCTGCTGATCTCCCGGGTGCTGGAGCGGGCCGGGCGTACGGGCGAGGCAGTCGAGGTCCTGCGCGCCGAGCGGGCCTCGGGTCGGCGCCACCCCGGCAACTTCCCGGAGTACTACGCGGAACTCCTCGCCCGGCAGGGCCTGATCGAGGAGCTGGGGGTCCTGGCCGCCGAAGACCACCGCTCGGCCCTCGACGTGTACGCGAAGGCGCTGGAGGACGCGGGTCGGGCCTTTGAGGCGGAGACCGTCCTGCGCGACGGAATCGAGGCCCATGACCATCCGAAGGAGCGGGCGGCGCTGATGCGCCTCCTCGTCCGCCAGGGGAAGGTCGACGAAGCCGTCGAGACCGGCCGGCCCACCTACGAGTACTACGACTGCTGGAACCTCCTCCACTGGGCGCTGGAACTGCTCGTTGACGACGGCCGGCCTGGCCGGGCACTCGAGCTCCTGGACGGGATCACCGACGAATACGTCAAGGAACACCCGGACCAAGTCCACCGCCTGCGGCTCTGGCTGCTGGGCGAGGCTGGCCGCTGCGAGGAGGGCATCGCGGAGGCCACCGCCCTCAACGAGCGGGAGCCCGGCGAGTGGGACACCGAGCTGGCCCGGCTACTGGAGCGGGACGGCCGGACGGAGGAAGCCCTCGCACTGCTCCGCTCCTCCACCCACTACTCGGCCCACATCGACTTGGCCGACACGCTGATCAGGCACGGCCGCCCGGCCGAGGCTCTCGACGCCATTCCCACGATCGCCGAGGGGCGCGCGGCCGCCGAACGGCGGGAGCGGCAGCGGGAACGAGAGGCGGCGGAGCGGCGGGAGCGGGACGAACCGGGGGCCGCTGCGGGCTGGTTCAGCGTGGAGCCCCCGTTCTAGCCAGGGCGCCGCGGTCAAACTTCGTTGAGAATCGTCAAACTCCACTGAGACGGGTCAGTCGAACGGCGATGGGACGGCACCGGTCGAGAGGCTGGGACAGAGGTTGTCTCAGGTATGTCCCAGCCCTCTCAGCCTGTCCGGTTTTGACCGTTTCGCTAGGACGGTCCCAGGCCATTTCCCCTGGTGGCGGTGTTCTGCGTGCGGGCTGGGACAGTGCTGGGACCGGGTCGGCCGGCTACCGGTCGGGTGCGGCGCCCTCGATGGCGGCGACCAGGAGGGCATGGACAGCGGCGGCGGCCTCCTGGGTGGCCGGGTCCGGGTCCTTCAGCTGGGGGGCGATCAGCTCGGCGGCTGCGGCGAGGACCGGCACTGGCACGGTCGCCTCGCGCAGGTGGAGAAGCTGAGAGGCGGCCCGTTCGCCGGGGGTGGCCTGGGCGCGGGCGTCGGGGATCAAGGAGGTGAGGCCGCGGGGGAGGGGCTGATTGCTGGTCACCTGTCCTATTCTTCCGTGCTTCGGGGGTCGGTGATCACCACGGCCGGTTAGCCAGCGTCCGGGAGGTCAGGATGCCGTGGTGGTGACGGGCGACGGCCTCCAGCAGCGCCTGGCGGGCTTGGCGCCAGCGGACGTCCTCGGTACGGCCGGCGTCGGCGGCCCACTCGGGCAGTGGCCGGTCCTGCGCGGCCGCGGTGAGCGTACGGCCGAGCTCGCCGATCGCATGCTGCCAGTGGTCGAGCTGCCCGACCAGCCCGTGTACCAGCTTGTCGACGGCGCCACCCGGGTCGGCCCCGAAGGAGCGTGCCTCGGCGGCGGCCTCGGCGAGGACGTCCTCGTCCAGCCCGTCGAAAGCGTCCCGCCACGGTTCAGCCCGCTGCTCGAACTCCTCCAGCACGGTGCGCAGCGCGCCGTCGACGGCGGCCGGTGACCACGGCGGCGGAGTGCGGGGCGCGCGGACGGTGTCGGCCAGCACCCGGTCCGCGCCGGGCCCGAGCGCCCGGCGGGCCCGGCCCGGCCACTGGCCGGCGCTGCTGCGATTCACCGGCGTGGTTCGGCGGCGCGGCCGGCGGCGATCGCGTCGTCCATCACCTGGGAGAGGTGGGGCAGCTCGCGCTCGTACCAGGTCACCGCGGTGCCCGGCATGGCCAGGGCCAGCGCGGCCACGGCGGCCAGCGCGATCCGCTCCCCGCGGGTGAGCTCCGGGAGCGTCTCCAGGTTGGTCGCGCCGAGCAGCACGCCGCCGTCCAGGCGGTAGCGCAGCTCCGCGGCGAGGTCGTCGTCGTTGCCGGGGATGATCTCGCGGGTGCAGGTCTGCTCGATCGCCTCGGCGGTCAGCTCCAGCACCCGCCCGTGCACCTCGACCGGCTGCCGGCGGGCCAGCTCGCGAACCCAGGCCGCCGCCCTCTCCCCGGCCGCCGCGGCCAGCTGCAGTCCGGCGCGCTCCTCCTCGGTCAGCTCCTCCTCGGGCGCGGGCTCGGAGTCGAGCGAGGAGGGGATCGGCAGCCAGGACAGCGGAGAGGGCGTCATACCGGTGCAACCCCCGCAGCGTCCGCCCGGTCACGGGTGCAGCAAGGGTGGCCTTGCTGCTCTCCGTGTAGCAAGGCGGCCCTTGCTGCACGCTGCTGCTGCGACGGCCCCGTGCAACCGCCGGCTGCGCAGCGGCCCGCCCGGACTGCGACGTCGCGACCCGTGGTGCAGCCAGCCACGCGAGGGCGGTGAGTTTGCCGTGCAGCGGGTGCGACGGAAACTCCCCACCGCAGGTGGGAAGCGGTGCGACCGGAGTTGCAGGCCCGGGTGCCGCAGACCCCGGCCGCCCGCCCTGGCGGGGTCGGCGGCGCACGGGTCGGGCTCCGGGGACGCGCATGCGCACCACGGTGTGCGGGCCGTTGCACATGCGCAAGAGCGGGTGTGCAGCGCTGCGCAACCGGCGCTGCACTGCTGCGATGGGCCAACGCTGCCCGTCGAGGGCGCGGCGTTTCACCCCGGGGTAAAACCCCAGCTCACCGCAGGGATAGCATCCCGATCATGAGTTTCTCCCCGGGGCAAAAGGTCATGGCCGAGCCGATGCTGTTCGGCGCGCCGACCTGCACGGTGTGCGGCAAGGAGATGGAGCCGAGCGGTACGGGCCGCCCGCGGAAGTACTGCTCGAAGGCGTGCTCGTCGAAGGGCGACCGCATGCGGGAGAAGGAGAAGCGCGCGCAGGCGCTCACCGCGGCCACCGAAAACCCCCGGGGCGAAACCCCGCCGCCCGTCGGCCTGCCCGTCGGCGACGGCGAGGGGGCAGAGCTGCTGGAGTTCGGCGAGGCGCTGCGCCAGCACGACTCGCGCTTCCTTCTTCAGCTGGAGCGCGCGGAGCGCGAGGGCGGCGGTGTCCTTGCCCGCCAGGCCCTGGACGACCTTATCCGCGCCGTCGACGGCCTGGTCGTGCGTCACCGCGAGGTCGCCGAGCGGATGCTCGCCGCCCACCCCACCCAGGTCGCCACCCCGGAAGAACCCGCCCCGGAGCCCCTCGTTTCGCCCCGGGGTGAAACGAGGGGTCCGCTCGGCGACGCCCAGGATCCGGTGCCGGCGGCTGCGACCGCACCGGCCGCGGCGACCGGCGTTCCCGCCTTCGAGGATCGGCCCGCGCCCGCCGCGCCCCGGGGCGAAACTCCGCCGACTTCGGACCCTGCCGGGGACCAGCCGCAGGCCCCGCCGGCGCCCGTTCCTCCCCGGGGGGAAACCGCGCCCTCTGCGCGGCCCGCCGCTGCGGGGCCTGTTCCTCCTCGGGGCGAAACCCCGCCCGGCGGCGAGTGGCTGCGCGAGCTCGTTGGCCAGCGCCTCGCCCAGCAGGGCCAGCACCGGCCCGCCCCAATGCCGTCCGCACCGCAGCGCCCGCCCGTCGAGGTCGAGGTCGAGGTCCCGGTCCCGGCCGATCCGATGCACCGGCGCCTGCCCCCGAGCGACGCGCGCATCGTTCTCGACCCGAAGCTGTTCGGCGACTGGTGGGCGCTGGCCGGCTGGACGGTCAACCCCGACGTCTACCTCGTGACGGGCGAGGGCCATCAGGTCGGCTGGGTCGAGCGCGGCCTGCCCGGCATCGGAGACCGGTGGGTGGCGGTGTGCGAGAACTACTTCATAGGCGACCCGATCACCCAGGAGGCGACCTTGCACGACACCCCCGAGCAGGCCGCCTTCACCGTCCACACCGCATACCTGCAGAACCTGTAGCGGCCTCCTGCCGAGCGTTCCGGTCCCCATCGCGGTACGGGTCGGCGAGCAGCGAACCGTCCGGACGTCAGCCATACGATCTCGTTATGCACCCGGCATCGGACGGCTTGCGAACAGTTCCGGACAGTGGTCGTGATGCGAACGGCGCAGGCGCGCGAAGCATGGATGGATGTTTGTAGGCGGCCGCTGGGGCCGCCGGGGGAGGGACCACATCATGCTTCGCAAGCTCGCGACAGCGGCGGCCGCAACGGCGCTCGCCGCGTCGGCCCTGGCCGCAACCGCACCGGTGGCGGCGGCCGACACCGCCACGCCACAGCCGTCTGCCGACCGCATCGAGGTCGGGATGCTCTTCAAGGGCTACGACAAGGCGGCAGCCGAGGCCAACGGCCACACCATCAAGACCAGCCCCCAGGGCTTCGAGTACTCCGTCAAGAAGAACGCCACCGAGACGGAGGACGCCGCCGCGCAGCAGCTCGCCGCCGCGCGATGGGGCATCAAGCCGGCCGCCAAGCCAGGCCACGACGTCGCGGACGACTACAGCGACTACTACAACCCGCAATGCGGCACCGTCTGGCTGTCCGGCAACGCGGTGGGCAACCTCAGCGTCGACATCTCCACCGGGTTCACCCTCAACCCCAACCAGCGGGCGATCTTCTACTACTGGGAGGTCGGCCTGTCCGACTCCGGCGGCGTCAGCCACATCCCCTTCGGCCCGAGCGGCCTGTTGGAGCGCCAGAGCTGGAAGGGCGACAAGCACGTCCCCGGCCTGTCGCCCAGCAACGGCCTGGCCTGGGTCGAGAACACCAGCTACGCCACACTCGACGACGGGTCGGTCTGCTACCCGGCACCGAACTCGGTGATCGTCCACTACGCCATCTTCTGATCCGGCAAACCGCCATCGGCGCGGGGCTTCTCCTGGCAGGCTGCCAGGAGAAGCCCCACCCGCCAGGAAGGACAGCACCGTGTTCCGCATCCCGCCGGGAGCCGACCACCCCAGGCGCGCCATCCCCACCCACGAGGAGACGCAGCGGGAGTTCGCCCGCCCCGTCGCAGCGCTGGCGAGCCCCGAACCCGGGTGGACGATCCTGCTCGGCCGCGAGGGAATCGACGGCTACCTGACCGACATCGACCTGGACTACGCCCACCAACGCACCTACCGCGTCCGCGTGCGCACCACCCGGCCGGCACCGGAACACTTCAGGGTCAAGCCGCTCACCCGCCTGGAAGACGTCCTCAACAACACGATCTCCAACTTCAGGAACGAGAACGAATCCGGCCCCCTCGCATCAGCCGCGGCACACCTGAACCCTGCCCCCGCCACGACCGGGGAAGCGGTGCTGCGCCTCGACGGCCAGGAGCACGGCGTCCGTACGGCCACCCGGGACGGCTTCTGGGCGGCCGTGCTCGAAATCGGCGACCAGACGATCGTGGTTGCCGCGCCCGAAGACCTCAAGGCAATCGCGCTGGACCTGACCTGGATCCAACCCGGCCAGCCGCTACAGCCGTGAGACCCCGTGGCCCCGTGAACCCGGGGAGCGGCCGGGACGGCCGACAGCAGGCCACCCTGTGGCTCCGGCTCGCCGCCTACGGCTCCGTCCACCCGCACGCACGCCCGCCCCGACCGCCGAGCGGGTGCCAGACCGGGGCGGCAGGGCCGCGCTGGACCAGATCCTAGATCCGGGCAGCGTCGGCCGGGACGGCGGCCAGCTGGTCCACCTCACCTGGCCCGGCAAGCCCGGCATCCAAGCCCTGGAGCGGCGCGGCCCCGGTCGGCTGGACCGAGGTCTACGACGACCTCGGCAGCTGGACCGCCCTCCTCGGTGGCCGCCCGGTCGACGACGCCACCGACGGTGTGCCGCTGCTGTCCGCCAACCCCGCCGACGCCCTCACTTACGCTGCGCCTGGCACTCGACCAGGGCCTCGAGAACGGGTGGCCCGCCACTCACGCGGCGGGCGGTGCCGGGCGGAACTTGGTGAGGCACACCCCGCACAGCAGCGGCCCCTGCTCGAAGGAGAAAGGCGTGATCTGAAGACGGCGGGGCGGCGAGCACTCCGCACACACGACGGCGAACCGGTTGCCGGAGCGCGGGCTGCGAGGGGTGGCGGTGGACTGCACGGCGGCCTCCAGCCGGACGCCGGCAGCCGCGTCCAGGACGGCGATCACCTCGCTCCACCGGGTGGCCTCGGCGTCACCGAGGCGGCAGTCGGTCATCCCCACGACCGGGGTCGCACGCCGCGGCGGGGTGAGCCCGAGCTCGCGGGCGATCCGCGCGAAGTGCTTGTTGTGCCACCGGTAGCCGCTGCTCACCTCCTTCACACCGCGCCGCCTGGCCAGGCCGTGCGCCGCATGGTGCAGCAGCGCCTGCAGGTTGGCCTGGCCGCCGTGGCGCAGGGTGCCGGCGCAGAACCGGAGCTCCATGGTCAGCACGCCGTCGCGGGTGAACTCGCGTCCGGTGCGCAGCGTCGCGCAGCGGGTCGGGTCCGCACCGTTGCCGCTCGCGGTGGTGACCGCGAGCTCCGGCACGTCCGGGTGTCGTCGCCGGATCTCCTGCCAGGCGGTCTCCACGGTGCTGATGATGACCGCGCCGTGGACGAGCGCGGCGGTTTCCGACTCGTCGTGGGCCACCGGCGCGGGATGAGGGATTGTCATGCCGGGTGAACCCGTACGGCCCTCGGCCGGTTACGACCGTGCGGGACGGATCGTGATCCCGGTCACGGACAAACCGGGAGGACAAGGCCCTTGACCAGGGCAAACAGGACAGGGCAAGGGGGCTGGTCAAGGGGTGGCGTCAGACCGCGGACAAGGGGGCGGCGTGCAAGGTCGGCCGCGTCCGGGCACCCCGCCCGGGTGCCGGGCGGCCATCGCGCCCGCACCGGCCTCCTGCTGACGGAAGACCACCTTGATGACCGCCACCACCCGCCCGGCGCCCGACCCCGACCACAGCCCCGGCGACGGCGACCAGAGCGCCGACCGTCTTCCGGCGCACCCGGGCGAGGCCTCGCCCGGCCGGGGCAACGGCCCCGGTGCCGCCTCCACCGCCACCTCCGCCCGCACCTCCACCGCCCCGCCCGCGGTCGGTCCCATTTCCGCAGGCCAGCGGCCCCGGACAAGGGGCCGCCGCCATGGCGACAACCCTTCTACCGCTGCTCCTGGAAGCCGGGGGACCAGGAAGCGTGCGTCGGGTCCAGCCCGGAGGAACGTCATGGTGGCGCTCGTCCTGTTCCAGCGCGCCACCGGCCGTGAGCTCTGGCATCTGGCCCTGCCCGGCCAGGCCTCCGACAAGGCGACCCGCGACGCGCTGCTCGACCTGCAGGACGCGGGCAAGGCACGCCCGGACGGCTGGGCCCGCGGCCGCAAGTTCTGGTGCCTGACCAAGGTCGGCCACAAGGAAGCCGCCCGCCTGCTGCCGCCCGGCACGAAGCTGTCCGCCGTCCGCGAGCAGGCGCCGAGCGCCGGCTACGACGAGCACGCCCTGGACGTCGCCGCCACCGCCGGACACCTCACCCGTGCCGGCCACGGCTCGCCGCTCACCCTCACCACCGAGGTCCGCCACCCCGTACCCGGCCGCACCGCCCGCTACGCCGACCTCGTCCTGCGCGACCCCGGCGCCGACGTGCCGGTGCTCCTGGTCGAGGTCGACCGAGACAACGAGACGGTCGGCCAGCTCGTCGAGAAGCTCTCCACCTACACCGCCTGGTGCGAGCGCCTCGCCAAGGGCGCCGACAAGATCCGGGCGAAGGCAGCCCGGCACCAGGGGGCCGCCGTCCACGACCACCGGCACTGGCGCACCGTCTACCCGCCCACCGGCCACGAGGGCTACCCGCCCGTCGCCCTGGTCCTCGTCCCCGGCCGCAAACGCGACCGCCCCGGCACCCGCCCGCTCACCCCTGAGCAGCAGGCTGCAAAGGCCGAACGCGACCACCAGCGGCTGCTGCGCCGCCTCGACGCGGTGGAGGACGGCTCCGCCGCCTACTGGAGCCCGCGCCCGTACCCCTTCGCCGGGGTGACGGCCGGCAACTACCACCTGGCGCTGCCGGTGGTCGCCACCACGCTGCACATGCTCGACGCCCACGGCGCCGACGCCGCGGTGTGGCGGCGCTTCGGCAGGGACGGCTGGCACACCCTGACCGGCGCGCTGGACAACCCGGACGGCGACCGGCTCCTGGCCGTCGAGCGCCGGGCCGCGGCTGCCGCCCGCCGGGCCCGCGAGCAGGCCGAGCGGGAGGCGAGCCGTCCGGTCTGCACCCGCTGCGAGGCCAAGCTCACCGACGCCGAGTGGGACCGGGCGCGCTGGGGCGAGCTGGTCTGCTCGTCCTGCCAGCAGGAGGAAGCCGACCGGAAGCGGGCGCAGCGAGCCGCAGCCGACGCCGAAACCGCAGCGGCCGAGGCTGCCAGCGCGAAGAACGCCGGCTCCTGGTGGCGCCGATCCTGACTGACCGGCGTCCGTCAGCTGCAACACGAGGTGCAACACGACCGCAACGCACCGGCCTGCCAGGCCACCGCGTTGCACCGCTGACCTGCGAAAACACCAGGCGATCCGGACCGGAAGGGGGGCGTGTTGCACTCCGTGTCGCACCCGGCCAGGCCACTGTGGCCTGCACCGGGGAGTTTCGCTGGCGGACCGGTGAGTTCGCCCCGGGGCGGTGGTGAGTTCTCCCGCCCCGGGCAGCCGACCGCCGGTGAGTTTCGGGAGTTCGCGCAGCTCAGCGGCCGGTGAGAATGGCCGCCACTGGTCCGTTCGGGTGGCGGTCAGGTTCGGCGGGACGGCTGGGTGGGCAGAGCCTGCGGCATGACGACACCTCAGACCAGGCGCCCTCGTCGACGGCGCCGTCCGGCCGCGCGCACCGTCCCCGTCCCCGCTGCTCCGGTCCGCGCCGCCAGGCCGCCGGCTCCGGCCCGGCCCGGCGGCGGGTGCTGCCGGACCTGGTCCAGCGAACACCTCACCCCGGGCGGGGTCGTCATCCGCACGACCTGGCACGAGCCCGCGTGCCCGACCTGGACCCGGCGGTGACCATCAGCGCGTGACCGAGTCGGGCCGGGGTGGGTTCGGCAAACTCCGCCCGCGGTGGACAGCCTCCGGCCGTCGAGCGGCGCGGGCTTCGCTACGCGGCTGCTGCCGCGGCCGTCTCCTCGTCGATGTGCTGGAGCTGGCTGCGTGCGGCCACACGGTCCTCGACGGGCAGCCTTGCCCAGTAGTGGTCGGCCCACACCGCGTGAGCCGCCTGCCGCTCGGCCTCCTCCAGACGGGCGGACTCGGCCAGCTGCTCCTCGCTCAGCCCCTGCCGGGCGGCCTCCAGGTCACCGCCCCAGGTCGGCAACGCGGCCAGGAACGCGCGCCGCTCGGCCTGTACGGCAGCCAGCTTGAACTGCGCGCCCGTCAGGTTGAAGGGGAACTCGAAGGTCTTCTTCTCTTTGCCCACGGCACGGAATCGTACGTGCGACCGGAACCGTGCTCGGCCGCGCCCCACCGATACCTTGATGCCCGCCCCGGACTAGGCACCGATACCTTGGCGACTTGGTCACGGATCAATAACGCCGCAGGTCAGAACATCGGTGGGAGCGGGACGAGTACCTTGATGCCCGCCCCTTCCGGGACGGGCATCAAGGTATCGGTCAGGACTCGGTCTCGGTCTCGGTCAGCCCCACCAAGGGCCCGGCCCGGCCTCGAGGTCGGCGATCGACCACCAGACGTCGGCGCTGGGGCCTTCGTCCTCCAGGTCCTCCAGCTTGGCGACCAGGGCCGGGACGGTGCGCAGCATCCTGGCGACGTAGCGGGTGCGGGCGATGAGTTCCAGGTCGTCGGCGCGGTGGGCGAAGCCGGCCTGCCCGGTGCCGGTGAGGACGAACAGCAACCTCGGGAAGCGCACGTAGCGGCGTTCCCACAGCGGCACGCCACCGCCCTCGGCTTCCATGGTGCCGGGCCGCACTCCGGCCGGCAGCGGCGCGGTGGCCCAGTAGCGGGCGTAGGCGTTCAGTTTGGCGGCCAGCCGGGGCCCGCCCATGGTGCCGCGGTCGACCTCGACGAACGCCAGGTTGGTGACCCGGGCGTCGTCCGCGCTGGTGCGGCTGTAGTAGAGCAGGCCGTCCGGGCGTACCGTGCCTTCGCGGCCTTCGGCGAAGCGGTGGGTGATCTCCGGGATGAAGTCGAACGGCCCGTAGGCGTCGTCCCGGCGGCGGGCGTCGGCGAGGAACACCAGGTGGGTCCGTAGGACGGCGAGCTGGTGCCACAGGGTGTACTTGAAGGCGCTCTTGTCGCCGGGCAGGCGCGGGGCGGGGATGTCCGCCAGTTCGGGGAAAGCGCCGGCGACCCGCGCTCCGTGCTCGGTCAGGTACCAGCCCCTGGCCCGCCCGGACTGGGGCAGCACCAGTTCCTCGGCCAGGCCCTCCTCGCGCAGCCGCCGCAGCCGGGCCCGCATCTTCTCGATGCCCGCGTCCGGGGCGGTCAGCCGCCGCAGCTGCTCGGCGGTGGCGATCCGGAACTGGAACAGGGAGGCGAGCACGGCCCAGGTGATCTCCACCTCCCGCGTCTCGCTGTCCGGCTCCGCCCCAGTCCTCGCCCTGCTCTTCGGCCTGGCGCCGTCGTTCTTCGTCATCGCGGGGTTGCCCCTTCGGCTGGGCGCGGAGCCGGTGCTCCGCGCGGTCGCCGAAGGGAACCCCGCGAACCTTGGCGGATACCTTGGCGATCCACCCTCTCTGCGGCAACGATCACGTAACGGCCCCTACCAACGTTGGCAGCCATCACCTTGATGACGGGCTGGACACCTTGGTGACCGGCCCGGGAAACCTTGATGCGTCGCGCGGACCTTGGTGGCCGGCTTCGTACACCTTGATGCCGCCTGCCCGGACACCTTGATGCCGGGGAGGGAGTCGGACAGAACCCGATCGTCCCGGTACTGGGCATCCCTCTACGGTGAGCCCATGACTGCTGCTGCCACCGGCTTGGTGGGTATCGCCTTTGATGGCTTCAACCAGGCCCGGGTCCGTCTCACCCGCACGATCGAGGAGACCACGAACCTTTACACCGTCACGGTGCCGACGATGGAGACCGCCTACTGGGCCAGGGCCCTGGATGAGCAGCTGGTGAAGGCCGACCCTGCCTACAGGGCAGCCCGTCAGCAGCCGGAAGGAACCGTGATCCGCGGCCTGCAGTGGCTGCGCAACCGCACCACCCACGCTCTGCCACTGACACTCCGCGCCGTTGGCGGGCTTTCCGCCCCGATCACAGGCCCGATTACTCTCCAGCCCCTCTCAATCATCTGGCACCATGCTGACCAGCTGCCGCCCGAAGAGCCCAACCACACGTCGCCCGCCGGCCGGAGCGCCTACAACACGGCCTTCGCGCATAAGCCGCTGCTGGGCCCGCTCGACGATGTTGCCCAGTGGTTCGCTGCGGAGCGCTCCCGCGCTGGATCCGCGCTGACCGAGATGTAGGTGGCGGGGACGTAGGGGATCCCAAGACCAGGCTCGGCTCTCCCGGTACAGTCGCGCCATGAGCAACACGTACGGCATCGTCATGGACGAACAGCCCAGGTACCGACACCAGTTGGACTCTCGATCCACCCGAGGCGACCGCTCGCTCTGCGGGAAGCCCTTGGTGATCGTTCCGAACGCCACCCTCTACACCGACGACTGCGTCCTCTGCTTGGAAGAACAGGTCAAGCGGAGCAACTGATCCTGCGCACTGGTCTTGCCCTCCACACGGCATGGGAGGGAAGACCAGGCTCGTGAGGAGGCCGTTCCTACAACTCCCAGGCCCCGCGCCGGGCCCGTGTGTGGTCGGCGAGCGCGTGCCACACCGGGCCGTTGACGCCGTGCTGCTCCAGATCAGCCAGGCGGGCCGCGCCAGCCTTCACGCTCATCAGCATCCGGGCGACCAGCGGGTGGGCATCGGCGACGCCCTGGAGGTCGCGGATGCGCTGCCGGGCGGCCTGCTCGCCGGTGTCCGCGAGGAGGAACAGCAGCCGCGGGAAGACCACGTAGTGCTGCTGCCAGGCGGGCAGGACACTCAGGGCGCCGGCGGTGCGCCGCAGGTGGGCCGGGATCGGGTGGTGGTCGTGGAAGCGGGCGTAGCCGATCAGCTTGGCGGCGAGCTTCTCGCTGGCCATGGTGCCGCGGTCGACCTCGACGAACGCCCGGTACAGCGCGCGGCCAGCCCCGCCGGTCGCGTAGTGCAGCAGGCCGTCCGGGATGACCGCGCCGTCCCGCCCTTCGCCGTAGCGGTGGTAGACCTCGGGCAGGAAGTCCAGCGGCGCGCACTCGTCCCCGGCCGCGCGGGCGCCGGCCACGAAGGCGACCTGGGTGCGTACGACGGCCAGGACGTGCCCGAGCCGCAGCCGCGCCGCGGACTTGTCCTCGGGCAGCGGCGGGGAGGTGACGCCCTCCAGCTCGGGGAAGGTCGCGGCGATCCGGGTGCCGTGCTCGGTCAGGTACCAGGCCCGCAGCTTCCCGGCCTGCGGCAGCACGACGTCCTCGACCAGGCCCTCGTCCTTCAGCCGGCGAAGGCGCCGACGCATCAGCTCCGGCTTGCTGCCGGGGGTGTGCAGGACGCGCAACTGCTCGGCGGTGGCCATCCGGAACTGGTACAGCGCGGCCACGACCTGGTGGTCGATCTCGGGCGGCATAGCCATCACGGGCTCCTCACGATCAGGTGCCCGCCACCCCGGTGGCGGCGAGCACCCGTAGGGAAGCCCGCGGTTCTCACCACTTTTCTCACCAAGACCGGTCCCTGCGGTCACGATCCGACAACGGGTGCACTAACCGGTGCGCCAACCGGTGGTGAGAACCGGCGCACCAACCGGCGCCCGACCCTCCCGACCGCTGCGCCTGGATTCCGGGCAAACACGCAGGTCAGGTGTCGTGGTGAGTGGCCGTCAAGGTGGAACTCACCACCCCGACAACCCTCTCCTTCCCCTTCCTGTCCCTGGCTTTGTGAGTGGTGGTTGGTTGGGTGGGGCGGTGGCGTTGAGGGTCTGCTGCGCCTGCGGCGGGCCTCTTCTTCTCTCGCGTCCGGCTGGTGCCGGCCGCTCGCGGTGGGGCGGGCTGGGGCGCGGCGGCCCCAGAATGGCCGCCAGGCCGCCTCCGCACCGCCCGCCCGCCGCGTTCCTCCAACGCGACGGGCACAGGCGGCCGGAGACGGCCTGGAGCACTTCTCGGCGGGCACCGGACCCAGCCGGGTCAGCGCCAGTCGAGACTGAGTGCGGCTAGCCGGTCGAGCTGCTCGCCGGTGAGCTTGGCCCGGCGGCTCTTGGTGTTGGAGATCCACACCCCGAGCTTCACCTCCACCACGCCCTCGCCCTCCCTGATCTCTTCGACATGGCCGCGCGGCACGATCACCGTCCCCGTGCGCTCCCGGTACTGGGCGAGAGCGGTGAGCCCGCGGTCGAACGCGCTCACCTTCCCGCCGGCCTTCTTCTTCGGCGCGACCTCCTCGGCGGGGGCCGCCAACGGCTCGACGCCGAGCCCGGCCAGGCGCCCTTGCTGCCCGTCCATGAGGCCCTGCCACACGATGTGCTGACACTGGCGCTCCAACCACCTG
Source organism: Kitasatospora sp. NPDC059146 (assembly GCF_042786665.1). NCBI lineage: Bacteria > Bacillati > Actinomycetota > Actinomycetes > Kitasatosporales > Streptomycetaceae > Kitasatospora > Kitasatospora sp. NPDC059146. The sequence continues at coordinate 86,937 of NZ_JBHZCY010000024.1, forward strand.
CCGACGTCGAGCCCGTGGAGCGTCACTCCCGGCAGCAGGTCCGTCAGCTGCGCCCCGCCCTGGACGCACTCGCGCACGGCGGCGTAGTGGCGCTGCCAGTCCAGGGGCCAGTCCGGGTTCCAGTCCGGGTCGATCTCAGCGAGCGCCTCGATCCGGTCGGGACGCTCGGCCAGTACCCCGGGCCGGCGCTGGTTGGACAGCCACTGCCCCACGGGCTTGTCCAGCGAGGTCGCCGTGCGCGGCGCCGCGAGGGTGTGGTGGTCCTTGTAGTACTCCCGGGCTGCGGCGAGGTTCTCCTCCCACGCCGCGTCCAGCGGATCCCACACCATGCCGAGCGACTCCAGCCGCTCGACCCGCTTGCCCTCCATCTCCCCGGCCGCGTACGCCTTGCGCTGCTCACTCACCCAGTGCCCCAGCGGGTACATCTGGTGCGGGTCCAGCCCGGCCCGGGTCGCCTCCCGGTGGTCGAACGGCACCCGCAGGTGCCGCTCCCGCTTGTAGTACTTTTCGGCGGCCGACCATCCCCGGGCCCAGTCCTGACGCTCGGTGTCGATCACGTTGAACGAAACCCACTGAGCGACCATCACCGGATCACGCGGAGCCGAAAAACGGAGCAGCATCCGGCTTTCCTTCTCGCCTTCCTGCGGCTCCGGACCGATATCCGTGGACGGCTCAACCTCGTTCTTCTGCTCGACCTGAGGAATCGCCAGCAATTCCACGGCCTCCTCATCGTGAGCCCGCAAAGCCTGAAGCACATTCACCAAAGGCCGGTAACTCCCCGAGGTGAACATGTCCTGAGGCGCCTCGCCTTCCTTGAGGAATACCGGCACGATCAGCGACGCCAGTTTCCCCTCGTTCGGCTTCTGCCTGAGGGCTCGTCCGATCGCCTGGACGATGTCGTGCGGCGCCCCCTTCGGGTCCAGCAGGGCGACGCTGTCGACGGCTCGGATGTCCACGCCCTCGCCCAGCACCCGGCAGTTACACAGCACCGCCCACAACGCGCTGCGCCCGAACTCTCCAATGGTTCTCGACCGCCGCTCGCCGGCGTGCTCCCCCTTCAGCCAGCCCGCCCAGATCCGCTCCGGGTACATCTCCGGATCGCTCTCGTGCAGCCGCTGCGCCACCTTCGCCAGACCCTCCGAGAACGCCTGCGCCTCGACCGTCCGGTGGTGGAACGTGATCATCGTCCGCAGCCTGTGCTCTGCCATCGTCCGCAGCATGGCGGCCTGGAGCGCGCCGAGTCGCTGCCCGCGGATCTCCTCCTGGCGCCGCTCGGGGCTCATCAGTTTCTCGGGGGTGACGACGGGGTCGGTGAGCTCGACCACGATGATCTGGTACCGGGCGAGCAGGCCGCGCTTCACCGCCTCGGACAGGGGGAGCTTCCACGCGACGGAACCGAAGATCGCTTCGTCGTCCATGGACGCGGCCATCTCCTCCGGCAGCCGCTCGTACCGCTCGCCCTCCCGCAGGTCCCAGGTCGGCGCTGGCCGCTCCTGCCAGATCCGCGGCGTCGCCGTCGCGTACAAACGCCGGGCCGCCGGGACGCACTCCTGATCGTGGACCCTGGCCCACTTCTTCCCCAGCGACCCGCTGGTGCGGTGCGCCTCATCGACCACGACCAGGTCCAGCGGCTTCAGGATCTGCCCGTAGGCACCCTCGAAGGCGTCGACCAGCACCCCGAGCGAGCTGTAGGTGGCGAACATGGTCACCGGCCCGGAGCTGTGCCACATCGCCAGACGGATCGGGTTGGTGGTACACCGCACGTCCATGGAGAACAGCTCGACGTTGTCCTCCATGGAGCACACCGCGACCGCCGGCCCCGTGTGTCCGACCTCCCGCCACGATTTGATCGTCTGCTCCAGCAGGGCCAGCGTCGGCACCAGCACCAGCACCCGGCCGCGCGGCACCATCCTGCGCGCGGCCTCTGCGCAGATGTACGTCTTCCCGGTCCCGCAGGCCGCGTGAATCTGGGTCCTCAGGCCGTTCCAGGGAATCGACCCGCCCGGCGGGATGTCCAGCGCGCGAATGATCGCGTCGACCGCCTCGATCTGGTGGTCACGCAAGTCGATGGGCATGTCCCCAATCCTTCCATGGAATGTTGGAGGGGATTTTCTTGATCGCACAACCCGCACAAGAGTGCCGAACACTGGGGGTGCCCCTGCAACACTGACTCTACACAGTGCATCACGGTGATGCAGCAGGCTTGTCGAAGGTTTCGCTCCTCAGGGTGAAGTACGGCAAGATTCGAGCATGAACCCGCGCTCCGGGTGGTACACTCCTCTCGTGTCGACGGTTCTGGAGGTGAGCCGTGACGGGCGTTCAGGGTGGCGGAGCGAAGCGGAGCCACCGGGCTCGACAAGGGTGCCGGCCTTGACCGACGATGAGGTTACAGGGAGTGAACTTCCTGAGATAGCCCAGTATTCCTGGGCCTACACAGTGTTCCGCGTGATGCACCCACCCCTCCCAGTCAGCTATCGGATTCCCGCTTGCGGGAATCCTGGAAATCTCGCGAAGCGGATTTTCCGACAGTTTTAGACTTCCGCTTGCGGAAT
>NZ_JBHZCY010000025.1:0-88052 GCF_042786665.1 Kitasatospora sp. NPDC059146
CTCGTACTGGACGTACTTGGGCGATTCGGGCGTGCGTCCAGGCGGGATGCCCGGCGTCGCGCGGCTGGCAAGATCCGCCGGACAGGCCCTAGCCGTCACCCGCCCGAGTGGGTGCGGCTGGCCCGGCGTGCGGGCCGCTGGCACGCTGCGGCCCAGGAGACGGGAGAGGCCCGGTGGCTCGATGGGAGTGGTGGATGGCCGACGAGCCGGAGCTCGAAGCGAGCGCCGAGTACGGCGGGACGCGCGAACTGGCCGGGGGCCAGCTCATGGGCGCCGAGCCGCCGGCCGCGGAGCCGGCGATGATCACCACCTGGCTGCGGCTGCCCAAGCCGGTGATGGACGAGGTGCGACGACGGGCGCAGGAGCGGGAGACCGAGCCGGGCGTCCTCCTCCGGGAATGGGTCGAAGCCACCGTCGTGGACCCGGGCGGGACCGTGCCACTGAGCGTGATCACCGCCGCCGTCGCGCGTCACCAGCAGGAGCATGCGGCCCGGACCGGTCGGCACTTCGAGCGGGCGCGGCACTGGGAAGCCGTCGAGATCGCCGCGTACGTGCACCGGGCGGAGACGGAGGCACGCTGAGCCGGACTCCGGCTCAGGCGCTCAGCGCCGGAACCGTTGCCGCCGCCCGACGGGCCTCGTCGTAGCGTTCCAGCAGCAGAGCGGCCAGCTCCGGGGCGGCGCCGAGGACGTCGGCGACCAGGTCCGCGCCCGCCGCAGCCGCCGCGATGCGGTCCGGCAGCAGGCCCGGGGCCAGCAGGTACGGGGCGACGGCGGTCCGCTCGGCGCCTGCCGCGCGCAGGGCGGCGAGGGCGTCGGGCACGCGCGGGCCCGCCGCCGAGGCGTACGCGACCTCGACGGCGGCCCAGCCGCGGGTGCGGCGCCACTCGGCGGCGACCCGGCGGGTGGCCGCGTCGGCGGCCGGGTCGGAGGAGCCGGCCGCGGCCAGCACCACACCCGTACGGGCGCGGACCGCCGCCGAGCCGACGTCGAGCCCGGCCCCGGCCAGCCGGCGGTCCAGGGCGGCGAGCAGCAGCGGGGAGGGGCCCAGCACGTCCGCCACCGGCAGGCCCGCGCCGGTAGCGCGCAGCGCGGCGGGGATGTCGTGCTTGGCGTGGAAGGCCCGGTTGAGCAGCAGCGGGACGGCCACCGCGTCCGCCGCCCGCCCGAACCGGCCGGACCGCCCGACCAGCTGGGGGATCCGCGGCGCGCAGTGGTCCAGGTAGGCGGTGGCGACCTCCAGGGCGGGCCGCTGGGCCCGCACCTCCCGGACCAGCGCGGCCACGGTCGCGGCGTGCCGCGGGTCGCGGCTGCCGTGGGCGATGAGCAGGAGGGCGGGCACCGGCGGCCGCCTCACTTGCCGGAGGCCAGCAGGCCGCGGTTGCGCAGCACCCGGCGTTCGACCGGGGTGAAGACGAGCAGTTCGATGGCGATGCCGACGAACAGGATCAGGATGATGCCGAGCAGCACCCCGGACATGTCGGAGAACTCGCGCTGGTCCTCCAGGAACCGGCCCAGGCCCCGGCCGAGGTCGGGGGAGGAGGCGACGAGCTCGGCGGCCATCAGGGAGCGCCAGGAGAACGCCCAGCCCTGCTTGAGGCCGGCCAGGTAGCCGGGCAGCGCGGCGGGGATGAGCACGTGGCGGGCGCCGGTCAGGCCGGTGGCGCCGAGGGTGCGCCCGGCCCGCAGGAACAGCGGCGGGACCTGGTCGATGCCGGCCACCAGCCCGTTGGCGATGGACGGGACGGCGCCGAGCAGGATCACCGCGTACATCATCTGGTCGTTGATGCCGAGCCAGATGACCGCGGCCGGCACCCAGGCGACCGAGGGCAGCGACTGGAGGCCCTGGAGGACCGGGCCGATCGCGGTGCGCACCGGCTTGACCCGGGCGACGACCAGGCCGATCGGGGTGCCGATGACGACGGCGAGCAGGAAGCCCGACAGGCCGCGCCAGACGCTGGTCCAGATGATCGAGAACAGCGTGCCCTGGTACCAGAGGTCCTGGAGGGAGTGCCACACGTCGGTGGGGCTGGGCAGCTTGTACGAGGAGGTGAGGTGCAGGCTGTACGCGCCCTGCCACAGTGCCAGCACCACCAGCACGCCGATCAGCGGCGGCAGGGCCTTGCCGCGCAGCACCTCGCCGAGCGAGCTGCGCCGGGCGGTGACGGAGTCGAGGGCGTCCAGGCCGGCGCCGACGTCGGCGCTGTCGGAGACGCCGTCGGAGACGGGGTTCTTGTCCAGGACGACGGGAGCGGTGTCAGTGCTGGCCATGGCGACGGATCTCCCCACGCAGTTCTTCGGTGATCTCGATGGACAGGTCGGCGACGCCGGAGGACTCGATGCGGCGCGGCTGCGGAAGGTCGATCCGCCACTCCCGGGCGACCCGGCCGGGGCGGGAGGAGAGCAGCACGACGCGCTGGGCCAGCCGGACGGCCTCGCGCACGTTGTGGGTGACGAACAGGACGGACAGCTGCCGCTCGGCCCAGATCCGGGTGATCTCGTCGTGCAGGACGTCCCGGGTGATGGCGTCGAGGGCCGCGAAGGGCTCGTCCATCAGCAGCACCGTGCTGCCCTGGGCGAGGGCGCGGGCCATCGCGACGCGCTGGCGCATGCCGCCGGACAGCTCGTGCACCCGCTTGCCGTACGCGCCGTTCAGGCGGACGAGTTCGAGCAGGCGCTCGGCCTCGGCGCGGCGCTCGGGGCGGGGGACGCCGGCCAGCTTGAGGGCCAGTTCGATGTTCTTCCCGGCGGTGAGCCAGGGGAACAGGGCGTGTTCCTGGAACATCAGGGCGGGGCGGCCGCCGGACACCTCGATGCTGCCGCGGGTGGGCGCGTCGAGGCCGGCGACCAGGTTGAGCAGGGTGGACTTGCCGCAGCCCGAGGCGCCGAGCAGGGTGACGAACTCGCCGGGCGCGACGTCGAGGGTGATGTCGTCCAGCACGTGGGTGGCGGCGCCCGGGCGGCCGAAGGACTTGTGCACGTGCGAGATCCGGACGGCGGGGGTGCCGCCGGTGGCGTCGGCGCCGGGGGCGTCCGCCGAGGTGGTCAGTGCCGGGGTCATCCGGGCACCTCCTGCGTGAGTGGTCTGGCGGTCTGGCGGTCTGGCGGTCTGGCGGGGCTGCGGAGCGGGAGGCCGGGTCCGGCCCCGCCCGGCCCGGTGGGCATCGATCGGGGATCGACCGGGCGGGCGGGGGCCGGACCGCGGAGCTGCGGGGCGCCGGGCTACTTGGCGCCGAGTCCGGCGTCCGCCACGGGCGCCTGGCCCTTGGCCGCGAGGACCTTGTTCAGCAGGGTGAGGTCGTAGATGCCGTTCAGGTTGGGCTTCTTGAGGAGCCCGGCGGTGACGGCGTGGTCGGCCTCGGCCTGGAGGGTGTTCGCCAGCGGGTCGTCCAGGAAGTCGATGTCGGACCAGGCCGGGTCGAGGACGGCCGGCTCCAGCGCGTTGCCGGCCTCCTTCTTGATCGCCTCGTTGGCGTCGGCCTTGGCCTTGTCGGGGTTGGCCTTGATGAAGGCGTTGGTGTTCACCGAGCCGCGCAGCACGGCCTCCACCACGTCCGGGTGCTCCTTGAGGAACTTCTGCGAGACGATGATGTTGGTGATCACGAACTTCTTGTCCGGCCAGACGTCCTTCTCGTTGAGCAGGACCTTCGCGCCGAGGGTGACCAGCTTGGAGGCGGTGGGCTCGGGCACCCAGGCGCCGTCGATGGAGCCCTGCCGGTAGGCGTCGGGGGTGACCTTGTTGTCGGTGCGCACCACCGAGACGTCGCCCGCGCCGGACGCCGCGTCGACCTTGTAGCCCTTGCCGGCCAGGTAGTTGAGCAGCGCCACGTCCTGGGTGTTGCCCAGCTGCGGGGTGGCGATCTTCTTGCCCTTGAGGTCGTCCAGCGAGCCGATCTTCTCGGGGTTGACCACCAGCTTGACCCCGCCGGAGGCCGAACCGCCGATGATCTTCAAGGACTTGCCGTCGGACTTGGTGTAGCCGTTGATCGCCGGGGAGGGGCCGATCCAGCCGATGTCGATCGATCCGGCGTTGAGCGCCTCGATCTCCGCCGGGCCCGCGTTGAAGACCTGGGTCTTTACCTGGGTGGCGCCCAACTCCTTCTGGAATATGCCTTCCTGGAGTCCGACCAGCGGGGTGCCGTGGGTCAGGTTGGCGAAGTAGCCGATCTTCACCGTGTCCGCGGTGAGCTTGGGGCCGGACGCCGAACTCCCCACGGTGGCCGCGGTGTCGGCCTTGGTGTCGGCCTTGGAGCCGTAGCTGCAGGCCGACAGCAGGGCGACGGCGGTCAGGCCGGCGGCGGCGGCCGCGGCCGTGCGTCTGATCCGGCCGGCGTTGGGGCGGGCGGGCCGATCGGAGGGGGTGCGGTACGAGGGTGCCTGGTGCGGTGCCATGGTGGGTCCTGTTCGCGGACGGACCGTCAGGAAGCGGTCCCGGGCGGACGGTGGGAAGGTGGCGCTTGCGGCAGGGGGTGTGCCGGGCAAGCCGGGCGGCCGTGGGGAGCGGCCCGGTGACGGGGCGTTCTCAGCCCCGTCGGCCCGCACATCGGGTCAAGCCGCCCTGGCCGCTGCCGAGGACGCCGCTGCCGATGCGGCCGCCTTCCTTGTCCATGCCCGAGAACGCCTCGCTGGGCATCAGACCCAGTCCTCCTCTTCGGGCGCGCCGGGCGCGCCGTCGGTGCGTACGGTGGCGAAGGCCTCGCCCGCCATGCCGGCGGTGAGGGTGGTGCCGTCGGCCGGGTCGATCAGCAGGAACGAGCCGGTGCGGCGGTTGTCGGTGTAGTCGTCGAGGGCCAGCGGCTCGGCGGTGCGCAGCTTCACGTGGCCGATGTCGTTGACGTTCAACCCCTCGGTGCCGGAGCGCTGTTCGAGGGTGTCGATGTCGATGCGGTAGGTGATCTCCTTGACGAGGGCGCGCACGGTGCGGGTGGTGTGCTTGAGCAGCACCTTGTCCCCGGCGCGCAGCGGCCGCTCGTTGAGGTGGCTGACGGTGGCCTCGATGTCCTTGGTGGGGGCGGGGGAGGCCCCGGCGGTGATGAGGTCGCCGCGGGAGATGTCGAGGTCGTCGGCGAGGCGGACGGTGACCGACTGCGGGGCCCAGGCGAGGTCCGTTTCCCGTCCGAGGGCGTCGATGGCGGCGACGGTGGTGGTGTGGCCGGAGGGCAGCACGGTGACGGGGTCGCCGACGCGCAGCACGCCGGAGGCCAGCTGGCCCGCGTAGCCGCGGTAGTCGGGGTGCTCCTCGGTCTGCGGGCGGATCACGTACTGGACGGGGAAGCGGGCGGGCTCCGCGCCGGGGTCGCTGCCGACCGGGACGGTCTCCAGGTGCTCCAGCAGGGTCGGGCCGCCGTACCAGTCCATCTGCGCGGACGGCTCGACGACGTTGTCCCCGGCGAGGGCGGAGATCGGGACGGCCAGCACGTCCTTGACCCCGAGCGAGGCGGCGTAGGCGGTGAACTCGGCGGCGATCGCGGCGAACACCGGCTCGGCGTAGTCGACCAGGTCCATCTTGTTGACGGCCAGCACCACGTGCGGCACCCGCAGCAGGGCGGCGACGGCGGCGTGCCGGCGGGTCTGCTCGACCACGCCGTTGCGGGCGTCGACCAGGACGACGGCGAGTTCGGCGGTGGAGGCGCCGGTCACCATGTTGCGGGTGTACTGCACGTGCCCGGGGGTGTCGGCGAGGATGAACCGGCGCCGGGGGGTGGCGAAGTAGCGGTAGGCGACGTCGATGGTGATGCCCTGCTCGCGTTCGGCCCGCAGGCCGTCGGTGAGCAGCGCGAGGTCGGGTGCCTCCTGGCCGCGGCTGCGGGAGGCGTGCTCGACGGCCTCCAGCTGGTCGGCGAGCACCGACTTGGAGTCGTGCAGCAGGCGGCCGACCAGGGTGGACTTGCCGTCGTCGACGGAGCCGGCGGTGGCGAAGCGCAGCAGGGAGGTGGCGCTGGTCCCGACGGTCGTGCTGGTGGTGCTCATTAGAAGTACCCCTCGCGCTTGCGGTCTTCCATCGCGGCCTCGGACAGCTTGTCGTCGGCGCGGGTGGCGCCGCGCTCGGTGAGGCGGCTGGCGGCGATCTCGGCGATCACGGCCTCGATGGTGGTGGCGTCGGAGTCGACGGCGCCGGTGCAGGACATGTCGCCGACGGTGCGGTAGCGCACCAGGCGCCGCTCGACGGGCTCGCTGTCCTTGGGGCCGCCCCACTCGCCGGCGGTCAGCCACATGCCGCTGCGGGCGAAGACGTCCCGCTCGTGGGCGTAGTAGATCTCGGGGAGTTCGATGCCCTCGCGCTCGATGTACTGCCAGACGTCCAGCTCGGTCCAGTTGGACAGCGGGAAGACCCGCACGTGCTCGCCGACGGCGTGCCGGCCGTTGTACAGCGACCACAGCTCGGGGCGCTGGCGGCGCGGGTCCCAGGCGCCGAACTCGTCGCGCAGGGAGAAGACGCGCTCCTTGGCGCGGGCCTTCTCCTCGTCGCGGCGCCCGCCGCCGAACACCGCGTCGAAGCGGTTGGTCTCGATGGCGTCGAGCAGCGGCACGGTCTGCAGCGGGTTGCGGGTGCCGTCGGGGCGCTCGCGCAGCCGGCCGTCGTCGATGAAGTCCTGGACGTGGGCGACGTGCAGGCGCAGGTTGTGCTCGGCGACGGTCCGGTCGCGGTAGGCGAGGACCTCGGGGAAGTTGTGGCCGGTGTCGACGTGCAGGAGGGAGAAGGGCACGGCGGCCGGTGCGAAGGCCTTGAGCGCCAGGTGCAGCATCAGGATGGAGTCCTTGCCGCCGGAGAACAGGATCACCGGGCGCTCGAACTCCCCCGCGACCTCGCGGAAGATGTGCACCGACTCGGCCTCCAGCGCGTCCAGGTGGGACAGCGCGAAGGGCCCCCCTGAATCCTGGCCGGCGTCCTGGGTGCGGACCGGGCTGTCGGTCGCGGTGGTCATGCCAGACCCCTCTCGGTCAGGAAGGCGTGCAGCTCGGCGGCGGACTCGGCGACCGCGCGGCCCTGCGTCTGGAGGCGCAACTCCGGTGCGGCCGGGGCCTCGTACGGGTCGTCGACGCCGGTCAGGCCGGAGATCTCCCCGGCGGCCTGCTTGGCGTACAGGCCCTTGACGTCGCGCTCGGCGCACAGCTCGACCGGGGTGGCGACGTGGATCTCCAGGAACTCGGTGCCGGCCGCGGCGTGCCGCTCGCGTACCGCGGTGCGGGAGTCGGCGAACGGGGCGATCACCGGGGCGAGCACCTTGACGCCGTTGGCGGCGAGCTTCTCGGCGACGAAGCCGATCCGGGTGACGTTGGTGTGCCGGTCCTCGCGGGAGAAGCCGAGGCCCTTGGAGAGGAACTCGCGGATCTCGTCGCCGTCCAGCACCTCCACCTTGTGGCCCTCGGCGCGCAGCCGCCCGGCCAGTGCGAAGGCCAGGGTGGTCTTGCCCGCGCTCGGCAGCCCGGTCAGCCACACGGTGGCGCCGCGCTCGCAGGGGGCGGCCGCGGGGGCCGCCTCTGCGGCTCCGTCGGCGGCCGGGGTGTGAGCTGTCACGGTTCGTTCCTTACACGGTGGTTGACGGATGGTCAGGAGGCCGGGGGCCTCAGAGGTGGATGCCGCACTCGGTCTTGCCGGAGCCGGACCAGCGGCCGGCCCGGGCGTCCTCGCCCTCGCCCGGCTTGCGGGTGCAGGACAGCGGCGAGCAGCCGATGGACGGGTAGCCCTCCCACAGCAGCGGGTTGAGCAGCACGCCGTTCGCGGCGACGTAGGCGTCCACGTCCTGCTGCGTCCAGCGGGCGATCGGGGCGATCTTGACCTTGCGGCGCTTCGGGTCCCAGGAGACCACCGGCGTGTTCGCCCGGGTCGGGGACTCGTCGCGGCGCAGCCCGGTCGCCCACGCGTCGTAGCCGGCCAGGCCGCGGTTGAGCGGCTCGACCTTGCGCAGCGCGCAGCACAGGTCCGGGTCGCGGTCGTGCAGCCGCGGCCCGTGCTCGGCGTCCTGCTCGGCGACCGTCCTCAGCGGGGTGAGCGTGATGACGTTGACCGGCATGGTCGCGGCGACCGCGTCCCTGGTCCCGATGGTCTCCGGGAAGTGGTAGCCGGTGTCCAGGAACACCACGTCCACCCCCGGGAACACCGAGGACGCGAGGTGGGCTACCACCGCGTCCTCCATCGAGGAGGTGACGCAGAACCGCTCGCCGAAGGTGTAGGCGGCCCAGCGCAGCACCTCCTGCGGGGTGGCCTCCTCCAGCTCGCGGCCGGCCCGGACGGCGAGCTCCTCGTGGTCAGTCGTGGCCCGGTCGGTCATGCGACGCACCCCCGTTGGTCGGTGACAGCAGGCCGAGGAACTTCAACTGGAAGGCGCGGCGGCAGCCGTGGCACTCCCAGGCGCCGTGGCCGGCCTCGGACGGGCGCAGGTCCTCGTCCCCGCAGTACGGGCAGAAGAACGGCGCGGCTCGCTCACTCATCGCCCACCTCGCTCCGCTCGGCGTTCGCTTCGCGAACAACGCCCTGCCTACCGGTTCGCTCGCTGCGCTCGCTCACGACAGCTGCTCCTCGGTGGCGCGGGCCGTCCACTGGGCGAAGCGCTCGCCCTCGGCGCGGTCGGCCTGGTAGCGGGTCAGCACGCGCTCGACGTAGTCGGGCAGGCCGGCGCTGGTGACCTTGAGGCCGCGGACCTTGCGGCCGAAGCCGGCCTCCAGGCCGAGCGCGCCGCCCAGGTGGACCTGGTAGCCCTCGACCTGCTCGCCGTGCTCGTCGGTGACCAGCTGGCCCTTGAGGCCGATGTCGGCGACCTGGATCCGGGCGCAGGCGTTCGGGCAGCCGTTGATGTTGATGGTCAGCGGCTCGGCGAACTCCGGCAGGCGCTGCTCCAGTTCGTCGATCAGGGTGCGCCCGCGCTCCTTGGTCTCGACGATGGCGAGCTTGCAGTACTCGATGCCGGTGCAGGCCATGGTGCCGCGGCGGAACGGCGAGGGGGTGACCCGCAGGTCGAGTTCCTCCAGGCCGGCCACCACCGAGTCGACGTGCTCCTCGGCGATGTCGAGGACCAGCATCTTCTGCTCGGCGGTGGTGCGCAGCCGGTCGCTGCCGTGGGCGGCGGCGAGGTCGGCGATCCGGCCGAGCAGCTTGCCGTCGACCCGGCCGACGCGCGGGGCGAAGCCGATGTAGTAGCGGCCGTCCTGCTGCTTGTGGACGCCGACGTGGTCGCGCCAGCGGGCGGCGGGCTCGGCCGGGGCGGGCCCGTCGACGAGGCGGTACTTCAGGTACTCGTCCTCCAGGACCTGACGGAACTTCTCCACGCCCCAGTCGGCGACCAGGAACTTGAGCCGGGCGCGGTTGCGCAGGCGCCGGTAGCCGTAGTCGCGGAAGATGCCGATGACACCGCCGTAGACGTCGGCGACCTCGTCCAGCGGGACCCAGGCGCCCAGGCGCACGCCGAGCTTGGGGTTGGTGGACAGGCCGCCGCCGACCCACAGGTCGAAGCCGGGCCCGTGCTCGGGGTGGACCACGCCGACGAAGGCGACGTCGTTGATCTCGTGGGCGACGTCCAGCTGCGGGGAGCCGGAGACCGCGCTCTTGAACTTGCGCGGCAGGTTGGAGAAGTCCTTGTTGCCGATGAAGCGGCGCTGGATCTCCTCGATGGCCGGGGTGCCGTCGATGATCTCGTCCTCGGCGATGCCGGCCACCGGCGAGCCGAGGATGACGCGCGGGGTGTCGCCGCAGGCCTCGGTGGTGGACAGGCCGACGGCCTCCAGCTTCTGCCAGATCGCCGGGACGTCCTCGATCCGGATCCAGTGGTACTGGATGTTCTGCCGGTCGGTCAGGTCGGCGGTGCCCCGGGCGTACTGCTCGGAGACCTCGGCGACCGCGCGCAGCTGGGCGACGGTCAGCCGGCCGCCGTCGATGCGCACCCGGAGCATGAAGTACTCGGCGTCCAGCTCGTGCGGGTCCAGGATCGCGGTCTTGCCGCCGTCGATGCCCTCCTTGCGCTGGGTGTAGAGCCCCCACCAGCGCATCCGGCCGCGCAGGTCGGCGGGGTCGATCGAGTCGAAGCCCCGGTGCGCGTAGATCGTCTCAATACGTGTCCGCACATTGAGACCGTCGTCGTCCTTCTTGAACTGCTCGTTGGCGTTCAGCGGGGTGAAGTGCCCCATGCCCCACTGGCCCTCGCCGCGGTGGCGGGTCACCTTGCGAGCCGCGGCGGGGCGGGGCGCGACCGGGCGGTCGGCCGTGGGCTCGGCAGTCTCGGGAGAGGTGGCCATGGTGAAGTCCTTCTGGGCAGGTGGCGCTGGCGCCGGGTGGGTCGCGGGGCGTGCTCGGCCGTGCGATCGCTGCTGTGACCTGCGGGTTTCTCAGGGCCGGGAGAGCAGCTGACCGGGCCGGGCGGGCGCCTGCGCATCCGCTCGTGCGGGGATGGCGGGGTGGACGGCGCCGGGTGCGGTGGTGCGGCGGGGTGGGAGCTCAGGTCACCGGACAGATGGCGCTGGACACGCGAAGGAGATCGACGTGGAGTCGACCTACTAGGGTGGTTCCGGCGCTAGGCATGGCAAGAGATTCGCACGGCGCGGGACTCGCGGTCCACTAACATCCGCATACTGGACTCCGGAGTTTCGGCATCTGGGACGCCCGGGCGTTCCCGCCGCTCCCGGCCGGGCCTCCTGACGGGCGCTCGGACCGCGGTCCGGTGCGGCGGCCGACGCGGCGGTGCGCACGTGCCCGGACGGCAGCCCGCACGGCCGGGGCGCACGCGCCCGCACCCCGGGGGAGATCAACCGGAGCGACCCGGCCCGATACCGTTAGCCCTGTGCAAGCAGCAGGCGATACGAGCAGACCGAACCCCGAACGGCCCTCCCGGCGCCGGGGCAAGGGCTCCCGGCGCGCGGCCAAACAGGGCCTGTGGCGCCGCACGGCGTGGGACTTGGTCAAGGACACCACCAACACCTGCGTCGAGTACCGGGTCACCGGCCTCGCCGCCGAGGCGGCCTTCTTCACCCTGCTGTCCATCCCGCCGCTGCTGCTCGGCCTCGCCGCCACCCTCGGCTACCTCGACGGGTTCCTCGGCGCGGGCACCATCGAGCGGCTCAAGCACGACATCGTCTCGGCCTCCGGAACGGTCCTGTCCGACTCCTCCGTCAACGAGGTCGTCAAACCGCTGCTCAGCCAGGTCTTCGACCAGGCCCGGCCCGACCTGATCTCGATCGGCTTCCTGCTGTCGCTGTGGTCCGGCTCCAGGGCCCTCTACATCTTCATCGACACCATCACCGTCATGTACGGGCTGGACGGCAAGCGCGGCATCGTCAAGACCCGGCTGCTGTCGCTCGGCCTCTACCTCGGCGCCCTGGTGATCGGCTCACTGGTGCTGCCGCTGCTGATGGCCGGGCCCGGACTGGTCGAGAACGCCGTCCCCGGCGCCGCCGGACTCGTCGGCGCCGCCTACTGGCCGGTCGCCATCCTGCTGCTGATCGTCTCCCTCACCACCCTCTACCACCTGGCCGTGCCGGTCTCCACGCCCTGGCGCGAGGACATCCCCGGCGCGCTGGTCGCCCTGGTGGTGCTCGTCTTCTGCAGCGTCGGCCTGCGGCTCTACCTGGTCAGCTCGGTCGAGGGCCCCTCGGTGTACGGCTCGCTGGCCGCGCCGGTGGCCGTCCTGCTGTGGATCTTCGTGGTGGCCCTCGCCGTACTCATCGGCGCCGCCATGAACGCCGCCATAGACCGCCGCTGGCCCACCCTGGAGACCGCCGACGCCCGCGCCGAGAACGAGCGCGCCCACGAGGAGGCCGCCGCCGCGGTGGTCCGCGAGGTCGCCGCCCGCCGGGCCGTCGAACGGGCCCGGCGCGCCCGCGAACTCGGCCTGGCCGAGGGCGTCGAGGAGGAGTGGGGCGAGGAGGACGGCGACGACGTCGACGTGCCCGCCGAGTACCCCGAGCGGTGGGCCGACGTGCTGGCCGCCGACAACGTGCGCGCGCGGCTCACCGCCCGGCCCGGGCCGCACCACCGGCCCGCCCCGCCGCCGCCGGACAGCGACCGGCCCTCCCCACCGCCGCCGGAGCGGCCGGGGGCGGGGCCGGGGGCGGAGCAGGCGCCGGGGTACCCGCCGCGGCCGCCGTGGGAGCAGCGGTAGCGGCGCGCTAGTGGCACGGTAGGGGCACGGCCGTGGCGGCGGCTTCGTACGGGCAGGGCCTCCCTCGCGGGTGCGGGGGAGGCCCTCTGCGTTGCCGGCCGCGTTGTCGGTTGCGCTGACAGCGGTCGGCCGGTGTTCGACTTGTGTACGAATCGTGCCGAGGGCGGTCCGGGCCGGTCGGCGGGGGCCTGGGGCACCTTGACGGCACCTTGACGGCCGGCCGGCGGGGTGTGCCGGTGGGTGCCGGTGGGGCCGGGGTGTGCCGGTGGGGTCAGCCGATCGTCGGGTTCTGCGGGTACGGGGGCTGCTGCGGGTGGCCGTAGCCGTGGGTGGACTGCTCGTTGATCGGCGGGTAGCCGTACGACGCCTGCGCTCCACCGTGCTGCGGACCGCCGAACTGCGGACCGCCGTACTGGGGGGTGCCGGGCAGCGTTCCGCCGTGCTGCGGTCCGTCGGGCCGGGGCGCGCCGGGCGCGTGGCCGAAGGAGGGGCGCAGCTCGGTGGGGGCGCCCGGGTCCGCGTGGCCGGGGCCGGGCGGCGCGGACGGCGCGGACGACGGGCCCGCCGGGTCGGGCCCGGTGCCCGGCAGCGCGTCCAGGCCCGCGGCCAGCGGTTCGCCCGCCCCCAGGGTCCCGCCCGGGGCGGCGGAGGCCGGGGTGCCGGCCGCCGCCCGCTCGGCCGGGGCGGCCTGTGCCGGGAGCGGCTCCGGGCTGGTCGGGGCCGGGTCCATGGCGGTGCGCCCCGAGGAGTCGCTCAGCTTGATCAGCAGGGCGACCATCAGCCAGTTCGCCAGTAGGGAGGAACCGCCGGCCGCCAGGAAGGGCAGCGCCTTGCCGGTCAGCGGGACCAGCCCGCTCACGCCGCCGACCACCACGAACACCTGCAGTGCGAGGGCCGCCGACAGGCCGGTGGCCAGCAGCTTGCCGAACGGGTCGGTCAGGCCGACCGCGGTGCGCAGCCCGCGCTGGATCAGCAGCACGTACACCAGCAGGATCGCGGTCACCCCGGCCAGGCCGAGTTCCTCGCCGATGGTGGTGAAGATGAAGTCGCTGCGCCCGGCGAAGCCGATCAGCCACGGCCGGCCGGAGCCCAGGCCGGTCCCGGTCATGTGTCCGGTGCCGAGGCTGAACAGCGCCTCGGCGGGCTGTGCGGAGATCGCCTGGTTGTTGACCGGGGGAAAGTAGTCGAGCGGGTGCAGCCAGGCCTCGACGCGTCCGTGCACGTGCGGCTCCACGGTGCCGACCACGGCCGCGCCGCCGACCGCCATCAGCAGGCCGAGCACCACCCAGCTGGTGCGCTCGGTCGCCACGTACAGCATCACGACGAAGACGCCGAAGAAGATCAGCGAGGTGCCCAGGTCGCGTTCGAAGATCAGCACCATCAGGCTGACCGCCCAGATCGCCAGCACCGGTCCGGCGTGCCGCCCGCGCGGGAGGGTCATCCCCCAGACCTTCCGCCCGGCCAGTGCCAGGGCGTCCCGGGAGGCCATCAGGTAGCCCGCGAAGAAGATCGTGATCGCGACCTTCACGAACTCGTCCGGCTCGAAGGAGGGCAGCCCGGGGAGCTTGATCCAGCGCTTGGCGCCGAAGCTGTCGGTCGGCGAGAAGATCGGCGCGGTCAGCAGGATCAGCGCGCCCGCCATCAGCACGTAGACGTAGCGCTGGAAGAAGCGGTGGTGCTTGACGAAGACGATCAGCGCGAGCGCCGCCGCCACCGCGATGAACGTCCACATCAGCTGGCCCGGCGCGGCCGGGAGCTTCTGGTAGTCGCCCTTGGCGGCGTGCGCGGCCTTGTAGCTGAAGTCCAGCCGGTCCAGCAGCACCAGCCCGAAGCCGGTCAGGAACACGCCCAGCGGCAGGATCAGCGGGTCCGCGTACGGTGCGAACCGGCGCACCGCCAGGTGCGCCACCGCGACCAGCGCGCCGAGGGACAGGCCGTGGACGAGGAGCCCGGGCGGCAGCTTGTCGGTCATCGCCAGCGAGGCGTCGATGTGTCCGGCCAGGCAGACGGCCACCGCGAGCGCCAGCAGGCCCAGCTCGATGTTGCGGTGGCGCGCGGCCAGCCGCCGGCCCTCGCCGCGTGCAGTGCTTTGCACCTCTTGTCGTCCCCTTGCTGTCACCCACGTGGCCGGTATCGCCGACGGTGCATCCTGCCAGACGGGAGCGGGCTCGCGCCGGTTGCGCCTCCGGGGTCGCCATGGGCAGAACTTTGCCTGGGCAAAGCTTTGTTCGGCTTTGGCAAAGCTTTGTTCAGGTCCGGGTATAGAGGTGGGCCCCGGCTGCGGCGGACGGCGTCGGGAAGGCCATCATGGCCGGGCGCCGCGGCCCCTGCGGCGGTAGGGATGAGGTGGGCGGACGGATGAACGGCGCGGTGGCCGGCGCGTTGGCCGGCGGGTTGGCCGGCGGGGCCCGGGTGCTCGCGTACGGCGGACCGCCCGCGTGGCAGTGGTCCGACCTGGCCACCTCCTGGACCTTCGAACCGGTGGTGCTCGCCCTGTCGCTGCTGCTCGGCGGCTGGTACCTGGCCGCGGTGCGCACCGCGAACCGCGGCGACGGCGCCCGCTGGCAGCCCACCCGCACCGCGGCCTTCCTCGGCGGGCTGCTGCTGTGGATCTGGTGCACCTGCTCCGGCCTCGGGGTGTACGAGCGCGTCCTGTTCACCGACCGGGCCGTGCAGGTCGTGCTGCTGCTCATGGTCGTCCCGCTGCTGCTCGCGCTCGGCGCCCCCGTCTCGCTGCTGGTCCGGTCCTCGCCGGAGCACCGGCGGGAGCGGATCCTGCGGGCGCTGCGCAGCCGGCCCTCCAAGGTGCTGATGTTCCCCGCGGTCTCCACCGCGCTGCTGATGGCGCCGCCGTGGCTCCTCTACTTCACGCCCTGGTACGAGTGGTCGGTCTCCAGCGGCGTCGGCAACCTGGTGCTGCACCTGGCGCTGGTGCTGCTGGGCCTCGCCTACTTCTGGCCGCGACTGCAGCTCGACCCGGTCGGGCACGAGTACCCGCACCTGGTCGGGCTGTTCATCACCTTCGCCGAGGTGATCTTCGACGCGGGGCTCGGGATCGTGCTGATCTACGGCGGGCACCTCGTCGCCGAGCACTACTACGTGGCGCTCGGGCGGCCCTGGGGGCCGAGCCTGGCGCAGGACCAGACCTGGGGCGGCAACGCCTTCTGGGTGCTGGGCGACCTCGTCGGCCTGCCGTTCCTGGCCGCGCTGGTGCGGCGGATGGTGGTGCAGGGGCGCGAGGAGATCAAGGCCGTGGACGCCGAGCTGGACGCCCGCTTCGAGGCGCAGGCCGCGCAGGACCGGGCGGCGGGGCGGCCGGAGGAGGACGAGGGCGGGATGCGGCCGTGGTGGCTGGACGACCCGAACCTCAAGCACCGCTACGGGGGGTAGCGGCGGGTCGGTGCGTCGTGCGTCGTGGGTCCTCTGTCGTCCGTCGCGCATCGTCCGTCGTGCGCCGTCCTGCGGCCGGGCCAATGTTGGCCCGCTGCAACCCCTTCCTACCGCATTTCCGCAGGTCAAAAATAGGTTGGCCACGACCGCCCACCCCGCTAGCGTGTGACACATCGGTTCGGGGGCCATTGGGCCGCCCGAGGAGTAGAGAGCAGGAGGTGAACCCCGTGGTCGTTGTCGCCCCGATAGCTGCCCTGGGCAGCACGCGCGTTCACCTCCTCTTCCCGGCCGCCGGCTGAGCCTTCCGCGCCAGCCGTAGCCCGCCGGGACCATCTCCTCCCGAAGGGCCACTGCGTTGTTCAACGCTGCCTCCACTTCGCTGTTCTCCTCTTCCTTCCCCACCGAGAGTTCCCCGCTGGCCCGCTACGGCTGGACGCCCGAGCTCGACGAGCTCTTCGTCCCGCTCGCCGAGGCCGGCCTGCTCCCCGCCCGCATCACCCGGGTCGACCGCGGCCAGTGCGACGCCGTCCTGGCCGACCCGGAGACGGGCGAGCTGCGCACCGTCCGGCTCGACACCCGGCCGGTGGGCGACGCCGACATGATCAACTGCCCCTGCACGGGCGACTGGGCCGCCGTCGACCTGCACGCCCAGCCGATGGCCGCCGTCTCCGCGCTGCTGCCGCGCTCCACCGCGATCATCCGCAAGGTGGCCGGCAAGCGCTCCGACGGCCAGGTGCTGGCGGCCAACGTCGACACCGTACTGATCGCCGCCTCGCTCGCGGCCGATCCCGACCTCGGGCGGATCGAGCGCTTCCTGGCCCTGGCCTGGGAGTCCGGCGCCGAACCGCTGGTCGTCCTCACCAAGGCCGACCTGGTCGACGACGCCGAGTTCATCCGGGCCGACGTCGAATCCGTCGCACCGGGCGTCACCGTGCTGGTGGTCAGCGCGGAGAGCGGCGAGGGCATCGACGTGCTCCGCGCCTGCGCCCCCGGCACCACAGTGCTGATCGGCCAGTCCGGCGTGGGCAAGTCCACGCTCACCAACGCGCTGGTCGGCGCCGACGTGATGACCGTCCAGGAAGCCCGCGAGGTCGACCAGAAGGGGCGCCACACCACGACCACCCGCGAGCTGATACCGCTGCCCGGTGGGGGCGTGCTCATCGACACCCCCGGGCTGCGCGAGGTCGGCCTCTACGGTGGCGAGGGGGTGGACCTGGCCTTCGCCGACATAGCCGAGCTGGCCGAGGGCTGCCGCTTCCACGACTGCAGCCATCACACCGAGCCCGGCTGCGCGGTCCGCGCGGCGCTGGAGGACGGCACCCTGCCGCAGCGCCGGATGGACAGCTACCTCAAGCTCCAGCGCGAGAACGAGTGGATCGCCTCGCGCACCGACGCCCGGGTCGCCAAGGCCCGGCTGAACAAGTGGAAGGCGATCACCAAGTCGATGCGTGCGGCAGGCGGTCCGGTGAAGCGTTGACCGGATCCGTCCTCGGCGCAGCGGTTCAGCAGCTCCATGGCCCAGCGTCCGCCCGGCGAGCCCGGGCGTGACGCCCCGCACTGACCGGTCGGCCGGCGGCCGGCCAGCGCGGGGACGGGCCGAGGCGGAGCCGTGCGAGCCGGGCGGGGCCGGGCGGGGCCCGGTATGGAGCCGGGCCCGGTGGTGGGTGGGTGGTGGGTGGTGGGTGGTGGCGGCGGGAGGGTGGGGGAGGGGGGAGGGGAGGGGGAAGCCCCCAACGGCAATGTCCGATTCCCGCCAGTCACCCCTCGTCCGATCCCGCAAACTGGACAACGTGATCGACGACGACATTCGGTACCGAGCCGTGGACAGCCGCGACGCCCGCTTCGACGGCGTCTTCTTCACGGCGGTCACCTCCACCGGCATCTACTGCCGGCCGAGCTGCCCCGCCGTGACCCCCAAACGTGCCAACTGCCGCTTCTATCCCAGCGCCGCGGCCGCCCAGGGCGCAGGCTTCCGAGCCTGCCGCCGCTGCCGCCCGGACTCGGTGCCGGGCTCCCCGGAGTGGAACCACCGCGCCGACCTGGTCGGCCGCGCGATGCGCCTGATCGGCGACGGCGTGGTGGACCGCGAGGGCGTCGCGGGCCTGGCCGACCGCCTCGGCTACAGCGCCCGGCAGCTCCAGCGCCAGCTCACCGCCGAGCTCGGCGCCGGTCCGATCGCGCTGGCCCGGGCCCGCCGCGCCCAGACCGCCCGGCTGCTCCTGCAGACCACCGAACTCCCCGTCACCGACATCGCGTTCGCGGCCGGCTTCGCCTCCGTCCGCCAGTTCAACGACACCGTGCGCGAGGTCTACGACCGCACCCCCAGCGGCCTGCGCGCCGAGGTGGTGTCCGGCCGCCGCACGGCGACCCCGGCCGGTGGGCTCACCCTGCGCCTGGCCTATCGCGGCGCGCTGGACAGCGACCACCTGATCGACTTCCTGGAGCTGCGCGCCGTCCCCGGCGTGGAGGAGGTGGTACCCGGCGCGCGCCCCGGTGTGCGCACCTATCGGCGCACCCTCGCGCTCCCGTACGGGCACGGCATCGCCGAGGTCGACGGCCTGGCACCGCAGGACCCGCGCACCCGCGGCTGGCTCGACTGCCGCCTGCTGCTCGCCGACCTGCGCGACCTGCCGACCGCCGTCCAGCGCCTGCGCGGCCTGTTCGATCTGGACGCCGACCCGGACACCGTGGACGAGCAGCTCGGCGCCGATCCGGTGCTCGGCCCGCTGGTCCGCGAGCGCCCCGGCCTGCGCTCGCCCGGCCACGTGGAGCCGCACGAGCTCGCCGTCCGTGCCGTGCTCGGCCAGCAGATCACCGTCGGCGCCGCCCGCACCCTGGCGGGCCGGCTCGCGGAGAAGTACGGTGCCGCGCTGCCCGAGCCGAGCGGCGGACTGCGGCTGCTCTTCCCCTCGGCGGCGGTGCTGGCCACCGCCGACCCGGAGGACTTCGCGATGCCCGCGGCCCGCCGCCGGGCGCTCACCGGCCTGTGCGCCGCGCTGGCGGAGGGCGTGGTGCGCCTGGACGGCGGCGTCGACCGGGAGGAGGCCGCCACCCGGCTGCTGGCGCTGCCCGGCATCGGCCCCTGGACGGTCGGCTACCTGCGGATGCGCGCCCTCGCCGACCCCGACGTCTTCCTCCCGACCGACATCGGCGTCAAGCACGGCCTCCTCCGGCTCGGCGCCCCCGGCGACGCCAAGGCCGCCGCCCACGCCGCCGAGGCCTGGGCCCCGTGGCGCTCCTACGCCGTCCACCGCCTGTGGGCCGGCCCCGCGAGCGCCGACAGCACCAGCACCATCCTCAGCACCAGCACCAGCACCAGCACCAGCACGAACACCGGAACGGAGAACGACCCGGCATGAGCACCACCGTCTACACCACCATGGAGAGCCCGTTCGGCCCGCTGCTCCTCAGCGGCGTGCTGCCCGAGGACGGCGGTCCCGCGGCCCTGGCCACGGTCACCGCGCCCGGGCAGAAGTACGCGCTGGCCGAGCCCGCCGACGACTGGGAGTACGACCCCGAGGCCCTGGCCGAGCCGGTCGCCCAGCTGACCGCCTACTTCAAGGGCGACCGCACCACCTTCGACTTCCCGCTCGCCCCCGAGGGCACCGAGTTCCGCCGCCGGATCTGGGCCGCGCTGGACGAGATCCCGTACGGCACGACCGTGACCTACGGCCAACTCGCCGAACTGGCCGGGCAGTCGCCGCGGACGGTCCGGGCGGTCGGCGGCGCGGTGGGTGCCAACCCGCTGCTGATCGTGCGCCCCTGCCACCGGGTGCTCGGCGCCGGCGGCGCGCTCACCGGGTTCGCCGCGGGTGTGGACCGCAAGCGCTGGCTGCTGGAGCTGGAGAGCGGCACCCTCTTCTGAGACACCCGTGCCCGGAGGCCTCAACCCCGCAGGCCCCACCCCCCGCAGGTCTCAACCCCCGCAGGTCTCAACCCCGCAGGCCTCAACCTCGGAGGCCTCAACCCCGCAGGTCCACCCGCCAGTTGTTGCTGCGCATGAACCGACCGGGCGGGAACTCGAACTCCGTCTCGCCGAGCAGCGTGAACCCGGCCTTCGCGCAGACCGCGTTGGAGGCGGGGTTGTCCACCGAGGGGAAGGCGTGCAGGAAGCGGTGCGCGGCCTCGCGCCGGGCGGCGGCGACGGCGGCCCGGGTGGCGCTCACGGCGATGCCGCGCCCCTGGTGCTCGGGCAGCACGTTCCACCCCATCTCGTGCACGGTCCCGCCGTCCCAGCTGCGGGTGCCGTAGCCGACCGTGCCGACGGCCTCGCCCTCGGGCAGCAGCACGATCCGGTACATGCAGCCCAGCCCGGACGGGACGAAGTCCAGGTAGCGCCCGTGCCGGACGAGCAGCTGCTCCTCCGTCTCCGGCCCGCCGACGTGCTTCTTCATCTCCGGGGTGTTCACCCGGCGCAGCAGCGCGAGGTCGGCGTCCGTCCAGGGTTCGAGCTGTACCTCGGTGGTGGTCATGCCGGGGACGGTAGCGCCCGCCGGACCCCGTCCACCAGCGGTTTTCACCCGCCCGCGGGCCCCTCGGGGCCGACCGCCCCGGGCTGGGCGAGGGCGCGGGCGAGCCGGTCCAGCGCGGGCAGGGCGTGGACGACGGTCGCGCGGTCGGCCGGGTCGAGGGTGCTGAGGGCGGTGGCGATGCGGCGTTCGTGGGCGTGCTGCCAGTCGTCGAGCTGGAGCCGTCCGGCGGGGGTGAGGGCGATGCGGGCGGTGCGCCGGTCGCCGGGGTCGGCCTGGCGGTCGACGAAGCCGGCTTCCAGGAGCTTGCCGACCAGGCCGCTGACGGTGTTGGGGGCGAGCCGCTGGCGGGCGGCGAGTTCGCCGACCCGGAGCGGGGCGGCGGCGAGCGTCTGGAGGAGTTCGACCTGCGCCATCGGCAGGGACTCCCAGGGGTAGTCGGTGCGGATGCTGCTGCGCAGGGCGCGGCGCAGCCGGGTGACGGTGTCGGTCAGCCGCCGGGCGTGCTCGACCGCCGGGTCGGGGCTTTCGGTGGCGGGGTCGGGAACGTGTGGTGACGACGGCATGGCGGACAGCGTATCGCCTGGTACGGGGCGTTCCCGGGGCGCTGTCCGGTCCTCGGACGCGGGGTGGGCGCCCTGCGAGATGTTTCGTATCGCAGGGCGAGCAAGTCGTAGCAAGAACATATCTGCATCCGATATATTCGTGGCATGAACGCCACCGCCTTCACCGCGCGCCTGCTCACCGAGCGGGCCCGGCCCCGCGGCATAGCCGGCTGGCGCCACGCCCACTGGCTGGCCGTCGGCACGGTCTGTCTCGGTGCCTTCCTCGGCCAGCTCGACGCCAGCGTCATCGCCCTGGTCTTCCCCGCCCTCGGCCGCCACTTCGGCGCGGGTTTCGCCGCCGTCGAATGGGTCGCCCTCGCCTACCTGCTCGTCCTGGTCGCCCTGCTGGCGCCGGTCGGCTGGCTGTCCGACCTGGTCGGCCGCAAGACCATGTACATCGGCGGCTTCGCCGTCTTCGGCCTCTCCTCCCTCGGCGCCGGACTCGCCGGCAGCCTGTGGATCCTGGTCGGCTGCCGGACCCTACAGGCCGTCGGCGCCGCGATGATGCAGGCCAACAGCGTCGCCCTGGTCGCCCGCGGTGTCCCCGAGCACGCGATGCGGCGCGCGCTCGGCATCCAGGCCGCCGCCCAGGGGCTCGGGCTGGCACTGGGGCCGAGCCTCGGCGGGCTGCTGGTGGAACACGCCTCCTGGCAGTGGGTGTTCTGGGTCAACGTGCCGATCGCGCTGTTCGGCATCGTGGCCGGCTGGTACCTGCTGCCCCGCACCCGGACCGCGGCCGACGGGCCGACCACCGTCCCCACCACCGTTCCCGCACCTCGCGGTTCCGTACCCCGAGGCTCTGCACGCCGCACGTCCTCCGAGCCTCGCTTCGACCTGCCCGGCATGCTGCTCCTCACCGGCGCGACCACCTCGCTGCTGCTCGCCCTCTCCACCGCCTCCGGCCTGCCGCTGCCCGGCTGGGCCGTGGTCGTCCTGCTGGCGGCCGCCGCGGTGCTCACCCTGGCACTGGTGCGCCAGGAGCGGCGGGCGGCCAGGCCGGTGCTGGCGCCCGGGCTGGTCAACACCCCGGGTGTGCGGTCCGGGCTGGTGGTCGCGCTGATCGGCTACCTACTGCTGTTCTGCCCGCTCGTACTGGGCCCGGTGCTGCTCACCGGCGCGGGGGTCTCGACGGCGGCCGCCGGCCTGGTGGTCACCCTGCTGCCCGCCGCGTTCGCGGTCGCCGCGACGGTCGGCGGTGGGTTGCTGCCCCGGGGCTGGTCGGACGTCGCCCGGTGCCGCGCCGGGGCCGGCCTCGCCGCCGCCGGGCTGCTGCTGTTCGCCGTGCTGCCCGCCTCGGGCGCGGCGGTGGCGGCCCCGCTGCTGGTGGCCGGCTACGGGCTGGGGCTGCTGCTGCCGGCCAACAACGCCCTGGTGATGCGGGCGGTCCCGGCGGAGTGCTCGGCCGTCGGCGGCGGCATGGTGAACATGGCGCGCAGCCTCGGTACGGCGCTGGGCATGGCGCTGTCGGTCCTCGGTGTCCACCTGGCGGGCGCGGCGTCCGGTGGGCGGACGGTGCTGGTCGCCCTCGCGGCGGTCGCGGTGGCGGCCGTCGCTCTGACCCGCCCGACCGCGCGCCGGGACGGCCCGGACCGAGCGGGCTTCGACCCGCACGGCCCCGGGCGGAGGGGCCCCGGCGGCCCGGAGGGCCTCAGGGCGCGCTGATGTTCAGGGCGTCCTGGGCCCGGTTCAGGCCGAGCCGCACCAGCGTCTCCAGGGCGTTCGCGCAGCGCTCCAACACCTCTGGCATCGCGGCCAGTTCCTCGTCCGTGAACTTCTTGAGCACGTAGTCGCCGACACTCTGTCCCTTCGGCGGGCGGCCGATGCCGAAGCGCAGCCGGATGAAGTCCCGGGTGCCGAGCACGTCACCCACCGAACGGACCCCGTTGTGCCCGCCCGGCCCGCCGCCGCGCTTCAACTTGCCGGAGCCGTAGGCGAAGTCCAGGTCGTCCTGGACGATCACCAGGTGCTCCACCGGCACCCCGTATCGGCGCATCAGGCCGGACACCGGCCGACCGGACAGGTTGATGAACCACTGCGGCTTGGCCAGCAGCACCCGCCGCCCGTCCAGTTCGATCTCCGCGACCGTGCCGCCGATCCCGCGCCGCCGGAACCGGGCGCCGTGCCGTTCGGCCAGCCGGTCCACGGTCAGGAACCCCGCGTTGTGCCGGGTCGTCCGGAACCAGGGGCCGGGGTTGCCCAGTCCGACGATCAGCCAGGGCGCTTGAGGGGTCATGCGGGAACTCCAGGTGCTGTGGAACGGCGGACGGCCGGGGCGCGGTGCGGGCCGGTACGGGACCGCCCGCGCGCCCCGGCCGTCCGGGAGAACGGAGGGAACGGAGGGAACGTGACAACGGGGGAACAGCGGGAACAGCGGAACAGCGGAACAGCGGGAACAGAGGAACAGCAGCAGGACCAGCGGGTGTCAGGACGCGGGGACGCCGGGGGCGGCGCCGCGCTCCTTGAGCATGTCGGTCATCAGCTCCACCTCGGAGGTCTGGGCGACCACCATCGACTGGGCGAGCCGCTTCTCGACGTCGTTCTTCGCCATGTCGACGTACCCCTGGGCCATCTCGACGCCGCCCTTGTGGTGCTCGATCATCAGCTGCAGGTAGTACACCTCGGCGTCCCGCCCGCTGAGCGAACGCAGCTTCGCCATCTGGGTGTTGGTGGCCATGCCGGGCATCAGCGAACCGTCGTGGGCCTGGTAGTCGTGGCCCATCCTCATCCACGCCATCGGCTTGGCCGGCGAGTGCTGCGACAGCCCCCACTGGTCGATCCAGCCCATCATCATCCCGCGCTGGTTGGCCTGGGTGTTGATGATGTCGAAGGCGAGGGTGCGGGTCGGCTCGTCGCTGGTGCGGTCCCGGACGATGAACGACAGGTCGACCGCCTGCTGGTGGTGGGTCGCCATGTCACGGGCGAACCCGGCCTCGGGCGAGTCGTCGGCCGGGACGGCGACCGAGGAGGAGCCGGAGGCCGTGGTCGAACCCGCCACCAGGGCCGGCACCCCGAGCGCCAGCGCCACCGCGGCGGCCAGCGCGGCCGGCCACCACATCCGCCGACGGCCCGGCCGGCCGGTCGGCTCCGTCGTCCCGGCCCCGGCCCCGGCCCCGGCCCCGGCCGCGTCCGCGACCCCGGCCGATTCGGCCTCCGCCGCCGGGACGTCCTCCGGGCGGGCCCCCTTGGCGGTCACATCTGCCCCATCGTGCAGGAGGCGCCGGGCTCCTGGGTCTGCTTGCCCTGGACGTACTTGGTGAAGAACTGGCTGACCCGCGGGTCGCTGGCGCTGTCCACGATCAGCTGGGTGCTCCAGGCGTTCAGGGTGATGGTGCCCTGCTCGTCCGGGTACGGGCTCATCAGCGAGTACGGGGTGTTCTTGACCTTGTCGGACAGGGTCTTGATGTCGTCCGGCGTGGCCTTGCCGTTGTACGTCACCCAGACCGCGCCGTGCTCCAGCGAGTGGACGGCGCGCTCGTTCTCGACCGGCTGGTCGTAGACGTGGCCCATGCAGTCCAGCCAGACCGCGTTGTGGTCCCCGCCGACCGGCGGGGTCATCGGGTAGTTGACCTTCTCCTTGACGTGGTTGCGGCTCAGGTCGCCGAAGGTCTTCACGCCCGGGATGTCCGCGTTGGCTGCGGCCACGCGGTCCTTCTTCTTCTGGTTCTGGTCCATGACGAACCAGGTGGCGGTGCCGATCGCACCGACCACCAGCACACCGGCGGCCACCGAGGCGATCACCTTGTTGCGGCGGTCGCGGCGCTGCTCGGCGGCGCGCAGCTCGGCGATCCGGGCGCGGCGGTCGACGTTGCCCTTGGCACCGGGCTTGTTGGACTGCTTGGAGGCGGAACCCATGATGGTCGTCCTTGTCCCCGCCGCGCACGGCTGTGGCGGCGGTCGGCTGTAGTGGGGGTAGGGCGGACCCGCCGACGGGAGCGTCGGCGGTGGGTTCCGCTCAGGACCGGTGGACCTGGAGTTCGTGCAGATCCGGCGCGGGGCGCGGACCGTCCAGCAGACCCGCGGGCACCGCCCGGGGCAGCGCCTCGGGCGTCGGCACGGCCAACGGCAGTACGGCGGGCTGCGGATGCGGCGGCGGGTTGGGCAACTGGGCGTCCTGCGGGCAGAACGGGTGGCTGGAGCAGCCGTTGTTGCGCGGTGGCTGGCCGTCGGCGGTGCACAGGATCCAGTGCTCCTGCGGTTCCCCGAACCAGTGGTGGTCGGACGCCCGGACGACGTCGCGGGCGTCGCGGGCGTCGTGGGCGTGCGGTGCCGGCGCGACGGCGTCCGCCGCGCTCACCAGCGACACGGCGCTCACCAGGGACACGGCACTCACCGGGGCCGGGCCGGGGCGGACGGGGGCGTCCGCCTTCGCCAGGCCCGAACACGGCAGCGCGGACAACAGCGCGACCAGCAACAGGACCAACAGCACACCCGCCGGGCGGCCCGCCGGTGCGGCCCTCCCCGGTCGGGGCGAGCTCGGGGCCGACGCGGTCATGCGCACATTTAATCAGCCGAACGGGTGAAGCGATGCCCCTCCTCGGACCTCATTTTCGGCCGCCAACACCCCCCAATGTCCAGGAAACGCCCTGCTCGGGGCACATCCGGCAAGCAGGGACGGAACGGGAGCGAACGAGTCGGTGACACCCGTCCCACCCAGCTGCCCGGACGGCCGTGAACCGGCAGGTGAGCGCGGTGGCCGGGATGATCCGATCGGTGACCGGTTGTCGCCGAAACCCGGACACGGTCGTTGCACTTGGAGACAATGACGCCAGTCCGGCCCCGCCGGGGGCGGCGCGACCACGGACCGACCAGGAGCCGCCAGATGAGCAAGCAGGGTGCACCCGCACAGCCGCCCCGGCCCGACGACGGCTGGTGGGACACCGTCTACGACGGTCCGGCGGGCACCCTCCCCGACACCCCGCACGCCGACCCGGGCGACGGCAGCGTCGACGACTGGTTCGACACGGCGGCCGGACTCATCGGGCCGCAGCGCACCGCTCCGCCGGTGCCGGAGCCCGCGGCGGAAGCTGCGGAGGAGCTTGCGGACGAGCCCGTGGAGGTGCCCGTGGACGAGCCCGCGGAGGCGCCCGCGGCCGAACGGGACAGCATCGACGACTGGTTCGACGACGCGCTCGGCGTCATCGAGGGCGCCGGCGGCATCGGGCGCCAGCGCAGCTCGACCGAGACCCAGCAGGCCCCCGAGCCCCCCGCGGCGGAGCCCGAGCCCGAGCAGCCGCCCACCCCGGTCTCCCCGGTCCCCCCGGTCTCCCTGGAAAAGCCCGTCCCCGAGCTCGCCCCCGCCCCCACCCCTCCCCCCGCCGCAACCCCCGAGCCCGAGCCCGAGCCCGACCACGCGCCGCAGCCCGACCCCGAACCCGTGGCCCCCGTTCCCGTCCCCGCCTCGGTCCCCGACCCGCGCCTCGCCATCCGCACCCCGCTCGCCGAGACCCCTCCCACCGTCCCCCACGTCGGCGAACGCCCCCCGACCTACGGCCCCGAACCGACCGCCGTACCGGAGGCCGACCCCGACACCCTCGACGCCGTCGTGCCGGACACCGCGCTCGAAGGCGCCCAGTACGGGGCGACCGTGCTGCGCGCGGTCTCCGTCCGCGGCGACTCCGCCCGCTACCGCGGCGAGCCGCGCCGGGACAGCCTGCTGGTCACCAGGTTCGGCGACGGCCCCGACGGGCTGCTGCTCGCCGTCCTCGCCGGCTACGAGCGCACCGGCGGCGCCGAGGACGAGTCACTCACCCCGCAGGCCGTCGCCGCGGGGACGGGCGAGGCCTGCCGCCAGCTCGCCGCCACCATCGGACGCAGCCGGACCGGCCTCGCCGCCGACCTGCGCGACGGTGCCCGCGACCGGCTGCGCTACGGCCTCCAGCGCCTGGCCACCGGCGCGGCCGCCCCGCTGCGGGCCCTCGCTTCCCAGACGGAGGGGGACGACAGCCCGTCCCCGGCCTCGCTGCACTGTCTGCTGATGTCGCTGGACCCGGCGGCCGGCTACCGCGCCGCCTTCGGCGTCGGGCCCGGCGGGCTCTACCTGCTGCGCTCGGGCCACTGGATCGACGCCTACGCGGCCCGGCTGCTCCACCACCCGGACGGCCAGCCGCCCGTCCCGGAGGCCCCCGTGCCGGACCCGCGCCCGTTCCGCTTCCGGCTCGTCCCCGCCACCCCGGGCGACATCCTGCTCCTCTGCACCCCGGGCCTGTCCCGCCCCATCGCCGACGAACCGGCGGTCGCCCACTTCCTCTCCTCCCACTGGGCCCACCCCCACCCCCCGGGCACCGTCGACTTCCTCCGCCAGGTCCAAGTCCGCGCCAAGGGCTACGCCGACGACCGCACCGCCGCCGCCATCTGGACCGAATGACCAAGCCCCATCGCACCAGAAGTCGGCCCGCCCGACTTCCAGCGCAGCCCCCCACGGCGCCCGCCGCCCATCGGGCCGCCCCCTTCCCGACCCGGAGCCGGCCGGGCGGGGCAGCAAGCCCCGCACACCAGAAGTCGATCCGCCCGACTTCTGGTGCACAGTCCCCGTGCGAGTGCTCGGTGCTCATCGGGGGCGTGGCACTCTCGGGCAGGCGGGTCGGGCTGAGAGAGCAGGCCCCGCGTAGCCAGAAGTCGACCCGGCCGACTTCTGGCTCAACCGGATCTGTGTTCGCCCCCCGGTGCACCGGGTGCCGTGATGCCGTGGCCCTCCCGCATCTGGTCGGGCGAGGGCCGAGGACCGAGGGGCGAACGCCCTGCCGGCGGGCCGCAGCTCAGTTCTCCCTGGCCCCGGCCCCGGCCCTGGCCCCGACCCCGACCCCGGCCCTCCGGACACCAGAAGTCGGCTGGGCCGACTTCTGGTGCGGGAGCGGCGAGTGCGCTGGGGGAAGAAATCTATAGACCGGTCGGTCTACTTCTGCGCGCGCTGCATGGGAAGTCGGCTGGGCCGACTTTTGGTGCGGGCAGGGTGGCGGCGTGGTCGAGAAGCCCGATGAATCTGTAGATCGATCTACATATTCTCCGGGATGGCCAGCCAGTAGATCGGTCTACATATTTCCCCCGAGAGGCACGCCGCGTGCGGGGCCCGACCCCCGGCGGGCCGGGGGGGGCTGCACCGGAAGAGGCGGCCAGGGCTCAGTGGCCGGGGTGCCTCAGGTGCGGAGCAGGATGGTGGCGACGGCGGTGGCCTGGGTGAGGGCGGTGGGGTGGTGGGCGCCGGGGAGGCCGATGGCGATGGGGACGGCCAGGCCGTCGAGGAGGGCGCGGAGTTGGCCGGCGCGGTCGGCGGCCGGTCCGGGGGTGAAGTGGCCGGTGCTGGTGCCCTGCTCGATGAGGGTGACCAGGTCGGCCTGCCAGGGCGCCTCGATCTCCTGCTGCCCCTGGCGGAGTTCGGCGCTGGCCGGGGAGCGGCCCCAGACTTCCACCCAGAGGATCCAGCGCGGGTCGCCGGGGCCTTCGGCCAGGTAGAGCCGCAGGTAGGCGTCGAGGCGCTGCCAGGGGTCGAGGGCCGGGTCGGTGAGGGCTGCGCGCCGGCGGGCCCCCAGCTGGTCCTCGCTCCAGCGGAGGGTTTCGAGCAGCAGCTGGTCCTTGCTGCCGAAGTAGTAGAGCAGGTGTCCGGCGCTCATCTGGAGCTGTTTGCCGAGCCCGGCCATGGTGAGTTTGGCGAGTCCGTGTTCGGCGATCGCGGCCCGGGCGGTGGCGTAGACCTCCTCGCGGGGGCGCGCCGGGCGGCGCGGGCGGGGGTCGGCCATGGTGGGGCTGCTTCCTGACGCGGGAGACGGGCGAGACGGGCGAGACGGGCGAGACGGGGAGACGGCGGCGCTGGTGGAAGTCCGAACGGTACCGGAGCGGGGAAGGCTCCCCGCTCCGGTACCCCCGGCGTCAGGCCTTGGGCTGCTGCTGGGTGATGCAGTGGATTCCGCCCCCGTTGGCGAAGATCCCGCGGGCGTCGACGAGTTCGACGGTGCGGCCGGGGTAGGCCTTGGCGAGGATGTCGGCGGCCTCCTGGTCGCGCGGGTCGTCGAAGGCGCACAGGACGACGGCGCCGTTGGCCACGTAGTGGTTGATGTAGGAGTAGTCGACCGGCTCGCCGTCCTCGTCGAACAGGACGGTGGGGGCGGGCAGTTCGATGACCTCCAGCTGTCGGCCCTGCGCGTCGGTGGCGGCGCGCAGCACGGCGACGAGCTCCTGGCAGACCTCGTGGTCGGGGTGGGCCGGGTCGGGCTGGACGTGGGCGACGACGACGCCGGGGCGGACGAAGGAGGCGACGATGTCGATGTGGCCGCGGGTGCCGAACTCGTCGTAGTCGCGGGTGAGTCCGCGGGGCAGCCAGATGGCCTTGGTGGTGCCGAGGTGGGCGTGCAGTTCGGCCTCGACGTCCTCCTTGGTCCAGTCGGAGTTGCGGCCCTCGCCGAGCTGGACGGTCTCGGTGACGAGGACGGTGCCCTCGCCGTCGACGTGGATGCCGCCGCCTTCGTTGATCAGCCGGGAGGCGAAGCGCTGGACGCCGGTGAGTTCGCTGATGTGCTCGGCGACGTGCTGGTCCTTGTCCCAGCGGGCCCAGGACTGGGCGCCCCAGCCGTTGAAGATCCAGTCGGTGGCGGCCAGCGAGCCCTTGCCGTCGATCACGAACGAGGGGCCGATGTCGCGCATCCAGGCGTCGTCGAGCGGGCGTTCGACGATCTCGACGGCCTCGGAGACGTACCGGCGGGCGTCGGCGGTCTCGCCGGTGTTGACGATCAGGGTGAGCGGCTCGTACCGGACGATGGTGTCGGCGACGGCGGCCCAGGCCTCGCGGCCGGCGTGCAGCTGCTCGGGGGTCTCGAAGGTGGGGTTGGTGGTGGGGAAGGCCATCCAGGTGCGCTCGTGGGGGTGCCACTCGGCGGGCATCCGATAGCCGAGGGAGGCGGGCGTGGGGGTGGTCATCATCGGGTCCTTGAGGAAGAAGTGAGCGACGGGGTCAGAGGAAGTAGAGGCGGCTGAGCGAGACGCTGTCCGCGGGTTCGGAGCGCAGGGGTGCGCCGTCGAGCGAGACCAGTCCGGTCTCGGTGACCTCGACGTGGCCGGTGCGGGCGTTGCGGACGAGGTCGCGCGGTCCGATGCCGCGGGTGCCGCGGACGCCGACCCGGCGGCGGCGGGTGGGGAGTCCGTCGGCGGCTCGGTGGGGGTGGGCGCCGTCGGCGGCGGCCTGGGCGACGAAGGCCACCGAGAGGTCGGCGGCGGTGGCGCCGTGGGCGCCGAACTGGGGCCCCAGGACGAGGGGTTCGCAGCGGTCGGTGGCGGCGTTGGGGTCGCCGGTGACGCCGTACGCGGGGAAGCCGGCCTTGAGGACGAGTTGCGGTTTGGCGCCGAAGTGGTCGGGGCGCCAGAGCACGATGTCGGCGAGCTTGCCGATCTCGATCGAGCCGACCTCGTGGGCGAGTCCGTGGGCGATGGCGGGGTTGACGGTGAGTTTGGCGATGTAGCGCAGCACGCGCTCGTTGTCGTCGCCGCTCTCGGTGGTCCCGTACGAGCCGTTGCCGTCCATCGGTCCGCGTTCGGCCTTCATCTTGCCGGCCATCGCGAAGGTGCGGCGCACCGTCTCGCCGGCGCGGCCCATGCCCTGGGCGTCGGAGGAGGTGATGCCGATGACGCCGAGGTCGTGCAGCACGTCCTCGGCGCCCATGGTGCCGGCCCGGATGCGGTCGCGGGCCATGGCGGCGTCGCCGGGCAGGTCGGTCTTGAGGTCGTGGGCGGAGACGATCATGCCGAAGTGTTCGCCGAGGGCGTCCCGGCCGAAGGGCAGGGTGGGGTTGGTGGAGGAGCCGATGACGTTCGGCACGCCGGCCAGCTTGAGCACGTTGGGGACGTGTCCGCCGCCGCAGCCCTCGATGTGGAAGGCGTGGACGGTCCGGCCCTCCAGCACCCGCAGGGTGTCCTCGACCGCCAGGCACTCGTTCAACCCGTCGGTGTGCAGGGCGACTTGGACGTCGTACTGTTCGGCGACGCGCAGCGCGGTGTCCAGTGCGCGGGTGTGGGCGCCCATGTCCTCGTGCACCTTGAAGCCGCAGGCGCCGCCCTCGGCCAGCGCCTCCACCAGCGGGGCCTCGTCGGAGGACGAACCGCGGCCCAGGAAGCCGATGTTGACGGGCCAGGCGTCGAAGGCGTTGAAGGCGTGGCGCAGCGCCCAGGGCGAGTTGACGCCGACGCCCCAGACCGGGCCGAACTCCTGGCCGATGATCGTGGTGACGCCGGAGGCCAGCGAGGCCTCCATGATCCGCGGCGAGAGCAGGTGGACGTGGGTGTCGACGGCGCCGGCGGTGGCGATCAGGCCTTCGCCGGAGACGATGGTGGTGCCGGTGCCGACGACCACCTCGACGCCGTCCAGGGTGTCCGGGTTGCCGGCCCGCCCGATCGAGGCGATCCGGCCGCCGATCAGGCCGATGGACGTCTTGCGGATGCCCTGGATCGCGTCGATCACCAGGACGTTGCTGATCACGACGTCGCAGGTGTCGCGGACGGCGGCGGGCTTGAGGTGGAGGCCGTCACGGGCGGTCTTGCCGAAGCCGGCCAGGAATTCGTCGCCGGGGGCCTGGGAGTCGGATTCGACGCGGACGATCAGTCCGCTGTCGCCGAGCCGGATCCGGTCGCCGGCCCGGGGGCCGTGCACGGAGATGTAGTCGTGGGCGGTGAGGGAGCTCACGAGGGCACCTCCTGGTCGTCGAAGTCGGTGAGGTAGCCGGTGGCGCGGGCTTTGGCGAGGGCGGCGTCCTTGGCGCCGGGGGCGTCCAGGGGGCCGTCGACGAGTCCGGCGAAGCCGATCGCGACGCGTGCGCCGCCGATCGGGACGAGGCCGACCTCGACGGTGGCGCCGGGGTCGAAGCGCACCGAGGAGCCGGCCGGGACGGCCAGGTGGGTGCCGTAGGCGGCGGCCCGGTCGAAGGCCAGGCGCGGGTTGGCCTCGAAGAAGTGGAAGTGGGAGGTGACCGAGATCGGCACCCGGGAGGTGTTGTGGACGGGGATGAGCAGGGTCTCCTCGACCGGGTCGTAGCCGGCGCCGTCGCCTGGCAGCGCGCGGCCGGGGGCCTCGTCGCCGAGCGAGCCGGCGCCCCGGAAGGGGTCGTCGACGACGGCGAGCCGGGTGCCGTCCTCGAAGACGGCCTCGACCTGGACGACGGTGACCACGTCGGGCACTCCGGGCAGGACGTCGGCGGCGGTGAGGACCGAGCGGCCGGCCTCGACGGCCTCGGCGAGGCGGCGGCCGTCGCGGGCGGCTTCGCAGACGGTGTCGGCGATCAGGGCGGTCGCCTCGGGGATGTTGAGGCGCACGCCCCGGGCGCGGCGGGCGCGGGCCAGTTCGGCTGCTGTGAAGATCAGCAGCCGGTCCCGCTCGGTGGGGGTCAGTCGCACGGTTCCTCGCTCGCGGTCGCCGGGGAGGGGGTGGGTTCGGGGCCCTGGGCTTCCGGATGATGTTAGAACGGCGTTCAAACATCTCGGTTCATTGAACCCGCACCGGGGCTCTGTGTCCAGCGTTGCCGCTCCCGGAGCCTTCGGCCTCTCGGGCGGGCGGCGGGGCGGGCGGCGGGGTGAGAAGCGGGACGGGCGGCGGGGCGAGCAGCGGGGCGGGTGGCGGGGGCGAGCGGGCCTGCTCGCCGGGCGGCGCACGGCGGTGGTGCGGGTGGGGGCGCGCGGCCCCGCGCACGGTCCGTACGGGCGCCGGGTGTGCGCGGGATCGGGTGGGGGCGGTCTCGAAAACAGCCTCTGCGCTTCGCAAACCTGTCCGGCGCGGGCAGTTGGATCACGTGAACCTCCCCGTGCCCCTTTCACCCCACGTGATCGGACGCACACTGTTGCAAACGCCGTCAACTGGGCATGAGGATGGTGGTTCAGTACGAGGGGCCACCCGGCCGGCGGGGGATCCGGAGGCGGGGGCCCGGATTTTGAGGGCGGGGGCATCTGTTGATGGACGGTCAGTCGCGATTCCCGCGGCAGCGGACGAGTTCGGGCGACGCCTACCGGTCCGGGCCGGTCCAGGGCCCGGTCGTCGGCGCCGGAACGGCCCTGCCGGGTGCGTCGGCCCCGGGGTGCGCGCTGCACCGCCGGCTGCACCTGACGCTCGAACCGGCCGACCTGGTCGGGGTGGGCGCGGTGCGGCACCGGCTGCGTACGGCGCTGAGCCACTGGGGGGTGCCGGAGCTGTCCGACACCGCCGAGCTGCTCTCCTCCGAGCTGGTCACCAACGCGTTGCAGCACACCGGCAAGGGCGCGGTCTTCGACGCGGTGCTCGGTACGGACAGCCGGCTGCGGGTCGAGGTGCAGGACGGCGCGAGCCGACTGCCCGGGCGGCGGCGCGAGCCGGACGCCGAGTACGCGACCTCGGGGCGCGGGCTGCTGCTGGTGGAGGCGCTGGCGGACTCCTGGGGCGTGCAGCTGCGCGGCGACGGCAAGGTCACCTGGTTCGAGCTCGCGATGCCGTAACCCGCCGAAGTCCGGCGGAGCCCGCCAACGTCCGCCGAAGCTCGCCCATGTCCGCCAGCGTCCGCCGAAGCCCGCCCATGTCCGCCAACGTCCGCCGAAGCCCGTCGGCGAACCCGAACGCGACACCCGTACGATTGTTCGTCTCCGATTGATCCGTTCCCGAAGCAAGCCCTGAACACAAGGCGGAGCGCAAGATTTCCGGCCCGTTGCCATTGCCGCTCGGCCGAACATTGGACAGGATGGTGGGAATGTGTGTCCACGTGCGGGAAGCAGCGGGGAGACCGAACCTCGACTGACCACCGCCCGTCGGCACCGCCCGATCCAGCACGACCCATCACACCGCCACGCGGCCCGTCCGGACGGTCGGCGCGGTCCGCCACGGCAGCGGCAGGAGCAGCATGCCCACTGAGCCCGAGTCGCCGGGGCCGACGCTTCCTCCCGGCGTGTCCGCCGCGGAGCGGCACCTGCCCGCCGCGGAGCCGCACCCGCCCGCTCCCCGCACGCCCGCGCAGGCCACCCGCCGCAACTCCGTCCGCACACCGCCGGTGCTCGCCTCCGGGCGGCTGGCGCCCGTGCTGTCCGGCGGCCTGCCGCCCTCCTCCGCCGACTCCATGCCGGACTGGCTGGAGCCCGCGATGGCCGCCAACGGCATCGGCTCCTTCGACTGGGACATCCGCCGCGACGTCCTGGAGGGTGACCAGCGCGCCTGCGCGATCATCGGACTGGACTCCGTCGAGCGGGACCGCTTCGACCGCACCGCCGCCTCCTTCCTGTCCCTGCTTCACCCCGAGGACGCGCCGGTGGTGCGCCGCCGGGTCGAGCGCGCGGTGGCCGAGCTGGGCCAGTGCGGCGCCTACTACCGCACCGTCGGGCCGAACGGCACGATGCGCGCGGTGCGCTTCCGCGGCCGGGTGCTGGCGGACGCCTTCGGCCGGGCCTCGCGGATGGTGGGCTTCGTCTGGGACGCCACCGTCGAGCTGCACAAGCGCGACCACGCCGACCGGATGGCCCTGCTGCGCGAGGAGCGCTCCCGGTTCATCAAGGAGGCCGCGCGCGCCCTCTCCGAGGCGGTCACCGTGCGTGACGTGGCCCGGGTGTTCACCGAGCTGCCGCTGCCCGGACTGCCGCCGGACGGTCTGGTGCTGGCCTCCTTCGAGGCCGGCCGGGCCCGGATCCTCGGCGCCTCCGGCTACCGTTCGCAGGCCCTCGCCGTCTGGGACCGCGCGGTGCTGCCCGCCGGCCACCCGGCCGCCGAGGCGCTCAGGCACCGCACCCCGGTCTTCATCTCCAGCCGGGAGGACTTCCGGGACCGCCACCCCGACGTGTGGGAGCAGACCAGCCGCACCGGCCGCGGCTCCTGGGCGTACCTGCCGCTGGTGGCCAGCGGCCGGGCGATCGGCGTCTGCGTGGTCAGCTTCGACGACGAGCGCGAGCTGGACGCGGACGAGCGCACCCTGCTGTCCACCCTGGGCGGGCTGGTGGCCCAGTCGCTGGCCCGGGCCCGGCTGCACGACGCCGAGCACGAGCTGGCGGCCGGCCTGCAGCGGGTGATGCTGCCCCGCACCGTCCCGTCCGTGCCCGGGGTGACCACCGCGGTGCGCTACCTGGCGGCCGGCTCCGGGCTGCAGATCGGCGGCGACTGGTACGACGTGGTGCCGCTGCCCGGCGGGCACGTCGGCCTGGTGATCGGCGACGTCCAGGGCCACGACGTGCACGCGGCCGGGATCATGGGTCAGCTGCGGATCGCGCTGCGCGCCTACGCCGCGGAGGGCCACCCGCCCGCCGCGGTGATGGCCCGCGCCTCCCGCTTCCTCGCGGACCTGGACACCGACCACTTCGCGACCTGCACCTACGCCGAGGTCAACGTGGACTACGGCGTGGTCTACGCCGTCCGGGCCGGCCACCTGGACCCGGTGGTGCGCCGCGCGGACGGCACCGCCGCCGTCCTGCCGGTGGCCGGCGGGCTGCCGCTGGGCATCGACCCGGACCAGGAGTACCGGGTGACGAGGTTCAGCCTGGACCCGGGCGAGACGGTGCTGCTCTGCACCGACGGCCTGGTCGAGGCCCGCGGTACGGACCTGGACGAGGGCATCGGCCGGCTCACCCGGACCATGGCCCGGCCGCTGCCGGTGGCCGGCGAGGCGGCCCGCGACCCGCTGGAGGAGCTGGCCGACCGGATCACCTCCCAGGCCGCCGACTCCAGCGAGCGCGAGGACGACATAGCGCTCCTGCTGCTGCGCTGGGACGGTCCGGAGGGCGGCCTGGCCGCCCAGCAGCTGCGCCGCCGGATCGGCCAGGCCGACCTGGCCAGGGTCGCCGAGGTGCGCGCCGAGCTGCGGGACGCGCTGCGCCGCTGGGGCGTCGCCGAGTTCATCGACACCGCCGAGCTGCTCTCCTCCGAGCTGGTCACCAACGCGATCCGGCACACCGACCGGGACGCCATGTTCACCGCCCGGCTCTACCGGGAGACGGTCTCGGACGGCGGCCGGGCCCGGCTGCGGGTCGAGGTGGAGGACGAGTCGGACCTCTGGCCGACCCGCCGGACCCCGGGGGAGCAGGCCTCCTCCGGGCGCGGGCTGATGCTGGTCGAGGCGCTGGCGGACGCCTGGGGCGTGGAGCCGCGCGGGTCCGGCAAGCGGATGTGGTTCGAGCTCAGCGGGACG
Organism: Kitasatospora sp. NPDC059146; assembly: GCF_042786665.1. Taxonomy (NCBI): domain Bacteria; kingdom Bacillati; phylum Actinomycetota; class Actinomycetes; order Kitasatosporales; family Streptomycetaceae; genus Kitasatospora; species Kitasatospora sp. NPDC059146. Next base: position 35,654 of record NZ_JBHZCY010000025.1, read on the forward strand.
AGCGCGGCCTGACGGTTTCCCGCCCCCGCCCCCTGGGGCCCGGGTGACGCGGGGCCCCAGGGGAACGGTCGGGCCGGGGCCCGGTGACGGGTCAGCCGAACTGCTGCTCCAGGTCCTTCAGTTTGCGCTCCAGCGAGTCCAGCCGGGGGAGCGTGACGGTGTCCTCGTCGGCGGTGAGGTCGATGGTGCGCCGCTCCGGACGGGCCGGCAGGCCCGGCTGGGCGACGGTGCCCTCGGCGGCCTCGACCTCGCGCGCGCGCGTCCTGGCCCCGCGCGCGCCCGACCCGGCCTCCCGGGCGCCCGCCCCGGCGGAGCCGAGGGCCCCAGCCTCCCGGGCGCCCGCCGGGAGCTCCGCCCCGGGCCCGCCGGCTATCGCGGACTCCGGGCCGGCCGACTCCAACTGCCGTGCGGCGCCGCCGCGTCCGCGCCAGTGGCCGCTGCTGCGGTTGATCGCCCGGATCTCGGCCCGTTCTCGGCGCCCGGCGAGCTTACGGCGCTCCTTCTCCATGGCGCGCTCGCGCTTCTCGTCGCGGACCTCGTCCACCGCCTCGTCCAGGCTGCGGACACCCTCCAGGAGCATCAGCGACCAGGCCGCGTAGGTCTCGCGCGGGGCGCGCAGCCAGCGGACGATGCGGATCTGCGGCAGCGGACGGGGCACCAGGCCCTGTTCGCGCAGCGCGGCCCGGCGGGTCTGCTTGAGCGCGCGGTCGAACAGGATCGCGGCGGACAGCGACATGCCGGAGAAGAACTGCGGGGCGCCGGCGTGGCCGAAGCCGCGCGGGGCGTGCACCCAGTTGAACCAGGCCGAGGCGCCGGCGAAGAGCCAGACCAGCAGCCGGGAGCCGAGCGCCGCGTCGCCGTGGCTGGCCTCGCGGACGGCGAGCACCGAGCAGAACATCGCGGCGCCGTCCAGGCCGAACGGGACGAGGTACTCCCAGCCGCCGGACAGTCCGAGGTTCTGCACGCCGAAGCCGACCAGGCCGTGGAAGGAGAGCGCGGCCGCGACACCGGCGCAGCAGAACAGCAGCGTGTAGGAGGCAGCGCCGTACAGGGATTCCTTGTTGCGGCGCCGTTCCTCGGAACGCTCCCAGGAATCCGCGCCGGCGGCGGATCCCCGGCTTCGGGCCAGGGCCACCAGGAGGGCGCTGACCAGCAGCCCCACGACCCCGGTGACGGCCCAGCCGAGCGGTATGTCGGACAATTTCATTGCCGGAACCAGCCTCGCTTTCTGCGTCGCGTTCCTGCGCCGGTCGCTGCGTTCCAGCGGCGCGGCGGGGACCATCATGACGGATGCCCGGCGGGCGAAAGGCGGATTCGCCGTCAATGCGCTGAGGAGAGGGATTTCTGACCCGTCGCCAATCACATGGTCATATGAATTCGGCGCTGGACATTCCCGGAATCACGGGCTTTTCGAATCCCGGGTCGTACGGATTTCCGTCAACGTCGCGTGACGCGGGGGCAGCCGTTGCACATTTCCGCGGATTCCACGGTGTAGACGAGGCAACAGCTGGCCCGAGCCCGGTCCGTACCCGAAGCACCGCCGCACCCGGGCGCCGGGGGTGCGAAACCGGCGCCCGGGGTGAAGGGGGCCGGGGCGGGAGCGGGGCCCCGGCCCGCGCCGGGCGTGCGCGCCGGTCCGGAGGGGGATGGCCCGGAGGAGGGCTCCCCGGGCTCCCCGGGTGCCAGCAGGGCGGACAGCTCGTCGCGCGCCCGTTCCTGCTCCCCGAGCAGCCCGCCCGCGTACCAGAGCCCCTCCACCACCGCGTCGGTGGCCATCGCCCACAGCACCCGGGGCCCGCGCCGCGCCTCCGGTCCGAAGGCGGCCAGCACCGGGGTCAGGAACTCGGCCAGGGCGCGCCGCAGTTCGGCGCCGAGCGCGTCCTCGTCCGGCACCGTGCGGGCCCCGGCCGTGCGGGCCGCGGGGTCGTCCGGCAGGCAGACGAAGGCCTCCGGGCGCACCGTCAGCCCCATCGAGGCTGGGGCGCGGTGCACCGAGACGTCGCCGGGGCCGAGCAGCGGGACGCGCCGCTCCAGGAACCACGGCACGGTGAACAGCAGCGAGACCGGCCAGACGAAGCGGTGCAGCCCGAAGCCGGCCGCCACGTCCGGGCGCAGCGGCCGCCCGTAGCGGGTCAGGCCCTGCCGGGCGTCGTGGGCGACCAGTTCGCGCAGTGCCGCCGGGTCGGTGGTGAGGGTGGCGACCGGCAGCCAGCCGTCGCCGTGCCGGGGTGGGGCGCAGCGCAGGTCCAGCATCGGGGCGAGCGCGGTCAGCCGGTGGTACGAGGGGGCGCAGGGGGTGGGGGTGTCCGGTGCGTGGGTGGGGTCGTGCGCCTGGGCGTGGTCGTGCGCCCGGGTGGTGCGGGGGGCGCGCGGCGCGGGGCCGGGCCGGGTGCTGCTCGCGGTCATGGGCGGGCCCCATCGGGTCGACCGGGGCCGCCGGTGGACCGCCCGGCAGGGCCGGTCGCGGACGGTCCGCCGCGGCCGGGCCCGGCCGGTCCGGGGCGTGGCGGTGCCCGGGGGACAGCAAGGCGACCTGTCCGGGGCGCTGCTCACCCCGGACAGGTTAGGCTCACCTTAGCTGATAGTTCCCCGGGTCTCGCTGGTGATGCGTCCGTCCGGGGGAGGCCCCGGCGCACGTCCGAGCTGGCGTGCGAGCCAGACCGGCACCCCGCCCAGGGCGTGCACCAGGCGGGTGGCCTCGGCGCGCAGCCGCACCGCCTCGGCGGGTTCGGACACCTCGGCGAGCGCCGCGAGCGCCGGCGCCACCCCCACCGTGAAGCCGAGTTGCTCGCGCAGTCGCAGTGAGGCGTCGAAGCCCTCCCGGGCGTTGCCGCGGTCGCCGCGGGAGAGCGCGAGCGCGCCCAGGTGCCGCCAGGTGTAGGAGCGGAGCAGTTCGTCCCCGCGTTCCCCGGCGCCCTCGTGCGCCCGGCGGTAGGCGATCCAGGCGGCACTGCGGTCGCCCAGCAGGTTCTCGGCGACCAGTCCGCGCCGGAAGTCCAGCAGGGGCCGGCCCGGCGCGTCCGGCGGCAGCAGCGCCGAGGTGCGGCCGAGGGCGGCCTGGGCCTCGTCGAGGCGGTCGCGCGGGCCGAGCACGCTGGCCAGGTAGGCGAGGAAGCCGCGGGCGCAGCCGGCGGCCGCGCGCTGCTCGGTGCCCTCCGCCAGGGCCTCGGCCAGCCGTAACGCCTGTTCCGCCTGGGTCCAGTGCGCGGCGGTGAACAGGCATTTCTCGATGAGGAGTTCGGCCCGTGCGAGGGCCGCGGCCGGGTCGTGTTCGGCGGCGGGTCGCAGTAGTTCGGCGGCCTCCTGCCAGCACCCCCGGGATCGCAGCCGCCACACGGTGTCGCCCGGTTCCTCCGCTGCCGCCCGCCCCCGTTCGTCCGGGCCGCTCGGGCTCCATCCGTGCTCCGACAACGCCACCTCCTTGTGTGCGCCATCCAGCAAGGGCGCGGACCTGCCTGGGAGCCCTGCCGTCACGGCCCGTTCGCATGGCGGCGGCAGGGTGAACGGCACGGCGAAAGGCCCGCGCTGTGGCGGCAATTCAACACGGGGGTGAGCTTGTGCACCAGATCACGAGCGGAGGTTGTTGCTTTTGTCGGGGAGATGATCTAGTGGGGCGCCGGGTGTGCGGCGCCGGGCTCCGGGTGTTGGGGCGCCGGGGTGTCGGGGGAGGGGCGGGGCAGGGGCGGGTCGGGTCAGGAGGTCCAGCCGGTCTCCATCAGGGCCTCGGCGGCGCCGTTGGCGGGTTGGGGCACGCCGGCCAGGTCGAGGCTGAACAGGGCGACCAGCAGTTGTTCGCCGCGCACGGTGGCCTGGTGGGAGTAGCCGGCCAGGGTGAACATGGCGGCGGCCATCTCCTCGGCGTGCAGGGTCTGCAGCCACAGGCACTCGACCGACTTCACGTCGGCGGGCTCGGTCCAGGTGTCGACCTGGGCGACCATCCGGCCGCCCAGCAGGGTGACCCCGTCGCGTTCCTGGGCCTCGGTCAGCTCCAGGTCGTCGAAGCCGAGCCACTCCAGGTAGCGGGCGGCGGTGAACACCGCGTCCTGGGAGGTGCGCACCGGGTGGGGGCGGAACGGGGCGCGGTGGCGGAACGGCCTGGGGCGTCCGGCGGGGCCGCCGCCCTGCGCGGGCGGGGCGGGCACCGGGGCGTTCACCGGGTGCGCCGGGTAGGGGCGGGCGCTCTGCGGGCCGGGGGCGGCGAGCGGGCCGGCGGTGCCGCCGCCCAGCCGGGTGGTGCGGTCCACCGGGAGGCGGACGGTGGCGCCGCAGTTGCAGGTGAACTCGGGCTGCGGCCACTGGTCGGAGCGGCCGCAGTGCGGGCAGCGCATGCTCAGCCAGGAGTCCTCCCAGGAGCGGAACCGCACCTGGACCGGCACCCCGCCGCGCAGCAGCGGGACCTTCAGCGAGGCGCCGCACGGACACGGCAGCGACGGCGGCTCGTACAGGTGCTCGCGGCGGCAGGCGGGGCAGCGGATCGCCCGGGCGCCACCGCCCGCCCCCGGCCCCGACCGCGCGGGGTCGTGTCCGGTGAAGTCGTCGGGCAGTCCTGCCATCGCGGGCTCCGTCCGTCGGTGTCGGGTCGGGGTGGTTGGTTCCCATGCTCCCCGAAACGTCCGGCTTCGGGCGCGGAATGGGGCAATCCTCAGGGACGGATCAGGGACGGATCAGGGGCCGGTCGCCGGTACGGGCGAGGCCGGGCCCCTCCGCGGGGAGGATGCGCGGCCGGCGTCAGCGGGGCGGTCGGTCGACGGACCAGCGGGCCAGGTCGGCGGGGGTGTCCAGGTCGTCGGGGACGGCGACGTCCGCGCACTCGACCAGGACGAGTTCCCCGGCGTGCGCCGCCAGCAGGGCGCGGGCCCCGGCGTCCCCGGACGCGCCCTCGGCGGCCTCGGCGAAGTGCCGCGCGCCGATCAGCACCGGGTGTCCGCGCCGTCCGCCGTACGCCGCGGCGGCCAGGTCGGCGCCGGCCCGGTGCGCGGCCAGCAGCCGGGCGACCGCGGCCGGGGTGACGCCGGGGGTGTCCACCAGCATCACCAGCACCGCCGGGGCCCGCGGCGGCAGTGCGGCCAGTCCGGCCCGCAGCGAGGAGCCCATGCCCTCGGCCCAGTCCGGGTTGGCGACCAGCCGGCAGCCCGGCAGGTGCGCGGTGGAGCGCACCCGCTCGCGGTCCGCGCCCAGCACCACGGTGACGTCGGGGCAGCCGCCGGCCCGGACGGTGGCCACCGCGTGCTCCACCAGCGGCCGGCCCGCGTACCGGATCAGCGCCTTGGGCCGCCCGCCGAGCCGGCGTCCGCCCCCGGCGGCGAGGACGAGGGCCGGGACGGCGGGCGGTGTGGTCTGCATGCGCCCAGCCTGCCCGGTCGGGGCCCGGTCGCGCAGCCGTTCGGCGCTTGTACGAATCCACAAGGCGAAGGCGCAGGTCGCGGGCGGTCCCCGGCGGTTCGGCCGCTGGTCCCGCGGCCCGCTTGCCCCTGTACTGGGGCGATGAACACCGCACCGCGCCCGCTGGTGGACCGCTTCGGACGGGTCCACACCGATCTGCGGGTCTCCCTGACCGATCGCTGCAACCTGCGCTGCACGTACTGCATGCCGGCCGAGGGGCTGGACTGGCTGCCCCGGGCGGACGCGCTCGGGGACGACGAGGTGGTGCGGCTGGTGCGGATCGCGGCGCAGCGCCTGGGGGTGCGCTCGGTGCGGCTGACCGGCGGGGAGCCGCTGCTGCGGCGGGGGCTGCCGGGCCTGGTCGGGCGGCTGGCCGCGCTGGGCGTGGAGCTGTCGCTGACCACTAACGGGATCGGTCTGGCCCGGACCGCGGTCGCGCTGCGGGAGGCCGGGCTGGGGCGGGTGAACGTCAGCCTGGACACGCTGCGCGCGGACCGGTTCGCGGAGCTCACCCGGCGGGACCGGATCGCCGACGTGTTCGCGGGCCTGGCGGCGGCCAAGGCGGCCGGGCTGGACCCGGTGAAGGTCAACGCCGTGCCGGTGCGCGGCGTGAACGACGACGAGATACCGGAGTTGGCGGCCTTCGCCGTCGAGCACGGCTACCGGATGCGCTTCATCGAGTCCATGCCCCTGGACGCGCAGGGGAGTTGGGACCGCGCCGCGATGGTGACGGCCGAGGAGGTGCTGGCCCGGCTCGGCGAGCGCTTCGACCTGGTGCCGGTCGGGCGCAGCGGCAACGCCCCGGCGGAGGAGTGGCGGGTCGCCGGGACGGACACGGTGATCGGGGTGATCGCCTCCGTCACCCGGCCGTTCTGCGGGGGCTGCGACCGGGTCCGGCTGACGGCCGACGGGCAGTTGCGCAACTGCCTGTTCGCGACCGAGGAGTCGGACCTGCGCGCGCTGCTGCGCGGGGGCGCGGACGACGGGCGGATCGAGGAGGCCTGGCGGGCCTCGGTGACGGGCAAGGGGCCCGGACACGCCATCGGCAGCGCCGGGTTCGTCCGGCCGGACCGGCCGATGTCGGCGATCGGGGGCTGAACTCCCGGGCGCGGACGGGGACGGGGACGGGGACCCGGATGGGGCCCGGGCGGCCGGAGTCGACGGAGTGTGAGCTTCGACATGCTCCTGGGCTCCCCGTGGCGTCGGCTTGACCTTCTCTTGGGGTGGCTGGTCTGCTGGTTCGCCGTCAACCCGCCCCTGATCCCGGGAGTTCTCCGTGCCCGCCCGCCGTACCTGGCTGTCCGCCGCCACCGTGTTCCTGATATGCCTGCTCGCCCTGGTCGGCTGGCTGGTCGAGGGCCGCGGCGGGAAGTCGCCGGGCGGGTCCGGACCGTCCGCCGTCGGCACCGGCACCAGCCCGCTGCAGAACCCGGACGGCACCAAGCCCGGCCTGGCGCCGCTGACCACCCCGGAGGAGCAGAAGGCGGGCCGGGAGCTGATCGCCAAGGTGGCCACCGCCCGTACCGGTCCCAAGGACGGCTACGACCGCAACGAGTTCGGCCCCGCCTGGACGGACAGCGTCGAGGGCGTCCCGTACGGCGGCAACAAGTGCGACACCCGCAACGACCTGTTGGCCCGCGACGGCAGCGGTGTCGAGCGCAAGGACGGCTCGGACTGCGTGGTCACCGCGATGACCATCCACGACCCGTACACCGGCCGGACCGTCGAGTGGACCAAGCAGCAGGCGTCGAAGATCCAGATCGACCACGTGATGCCGCTGTCCTACGACTGGCAGATGGGCGCTGCCACGTGGGACAAGGCCAAGCGGGTCCGGATCGCCAACGACCCGCTCAACCTGATCCCCGCCGACGGCTCGCAGAACGCCTCCAAGGGCGACTCCGGCCCGGCCGACTGGCTGCCCGCCAGCACCGAGATCCGCTGCTCGTACGCGGTGCGCTTCGCCCAGGTCTCGCTCAAGTACCAGCTGCCGGTCACCGAGGCGGACAAGAAGGCGATGCTCCAGCAGTGCGGCGGGTGAGGAAACGATCCTCCTTCGCCGGTCGTACCGCGAGGCGGCGAGGCCTCGTGGCGGCGCAGCCGCGCGGCGGCGCTAAGGAAGTGCCAAGGAGGCGGCCGGGGGCAGCGGGCGAGATGCCCCGGCGGTGCCCCGGATGGTATTCGTGGGCGGTGCCCCCGATGACCCCCCGCCTGCGGCGACGCGCCCTGCCCGCCCTCGCCGCCCTGCTCCTCGCCCTGGCCGCCGGCTGCTCCGGCCCCGGCGGCGCACGCCCCGCGGCCGCGCCGACCAGCCGCCCGCCGCTCGCCGAGCGGGCGCCCACCAGCGCCTCCCCGGCGCTGCAGGCGTACTACGACCAGCGGCTCGCCTGGGCACCCTGCGACGGCGCGGGCGGCGACGCGGGCGCCGACGGCGCGGAGGCGGCCGCAACCGCCGTCCAGTGCGCCACCCTCAAGGCCCCGCTGGACTACGCCGACCCCGGCGGCCGCAGCATCGACGTCGCCGTCGCCCGGGTGCCCGCCGCCGACCCCGCCCACCGGATCGGCGCCCTGCTGGTCAACCCCGGCGGGCCCGGCAACTCCGGTGCCAACATGGCCCGGGGCTGGAAGGACGGCCAGGGCCCGATGCGCGACCGCTTCGACGTGGTCGGCTTCGACCCGCGCGGCTCCGGCGCCACCCTGCCGATCGACTGCCTGGACGACCGCACCCGCGAGCAGTCGATGCGCACCGACGACCCGGCCTACGACCGAGGCCGGGTCCTCGCCGACGCCTGCCGGGCCAAGTACGCCGACATCCTGCCGTTCCTCGGCACCCGCAACAGCGCCCGCGACATGGACGTGCTGCGCAGCGCCCTCGGCGAGCGCAAGCTCGACTTCCTCGGCCTCTCCTACGGCACCTACCTCGGCGTCCTCTACGCCGAGGAGTTCCCCGACCGCACCGGTCGGCTCGTCCTCGACGGCGCCGTCGAACGCAGCACCGACCTGATGCACCTCGACGTCGAACAGGCCGCCGCCACCGAGGCCGGCTTCCGCGCCTTCGCCATCGCCTGCACCGCCGAGGGCGCCGACTGCCCGCTCGGCACCGACCCGGCCGCCGCCCCCGGGCGGCTCGCCGACTTCCTCGACGGCCTCAAGGACCACCCGCTGCCCACCCACGACGGCCGCACCGTCACCGCCTCCCTCGGCTGGGGCGTCGTCATCGACACCCTCGCCGACGGCCACGGCAGCTGGTCGCGGCTGCGCTCCGCCCTCGACCCCGCGCTCACCCGCGGCGAGGGCGACGAACTGCTCCGGTTCTCCGACGGCAACGCCGGCCGCGACGACGACGGCCACTACGAGAACTCCGCGGACGCCTTCGCGGCCATCCACTGCGCCGACGCCCCGCTCGCCCCCAGCGACGCCGACCTGCGCACCGCCCTCGCCGACCTCGCCGCCCGGGCCCCGCTCACCAGCCGCCACGACACCCGGATCACCCTGCTCGAACCCGACTGCCGCCCCTGGCCGTACCGGTCCACCGAGCGGCCGCACACCGTGACGGCGCCCGGCAGCGCCCCGGTCCTGGTGATCGGCGGGACGGAGGACCCGATCACCCCCTACGTGTGGGCGCAGCGGATGGCGGCCGGGTTGCAGCACGGCGTGCTGCTCACCCGCGACGGCGACGGGCACATGTCCTGGTACCACAGCTCCTGCGCGCGCGACGCCGCCGAGGCCTACCTGGTGGACGGGGTGCTGCCCGCCGCCGGGGCGCGCTGCGGCTCCGACTGACGGGGCGTCGTGCCGGGCCCGTGGGGGCCCGTGGGACGGGCCCGTGAAAGGGACCCGTGAGAGGGGCAGGCGAAGGGGCAGGCGAAAGGGGCACGCGAAAGAGGGCGTACCGCGCGAACGCGGCACGCCCCCTGGGGAGTTCGGGCTCCGGGTCAGGGTTCCCGGAGCCCGGGTCGGACCGACCGGATCAGGCCTTCGGGGCCGTCAGGTCGTAGAAGGTGGTGCCACCGACCGTCTTGGCGGTGAAGTGGCTGGTCACCCAGGCCTCGATCTGCGCCGACTCGGTCTGCTGGTCGCCCTCGGCGCCCTCGCCGCCCGCCCCGCCGGCGCCGCCGAAGCCGCGGTGCGAGCCGCCGCCGATGAACCAGTGCACCTTGCCCTCCTGGACGTACTTCTGGAAGCCCGCCAGGCTGAGCGAGGGGTCCGTGCCGTTGAAGCCGCCGAGCGCCATCACCGGCTTGCCGGTGGCGAGTTGGTAGCTCGCGGCGTTCTGCGAACCGGTGGTGGCGGCCGCCCAGGTGTACTGGCCGGAGTCCTGCGAGAGCAGGGACTTCGCCTCGTCGCTCACCTTGGTGCCGCCGAGCAGGCCGCCCATGCCGCCGCCCATGCCGCCGCCGAAGCCGCCGGGGCCGCCCGCGCCCTCGGGGTCCTGGCCGCCGCCGGGGAACCCGGGGAAGCCGGGCGTACCGGAGGCGCCGCCGGAGCCGGTGGACCCGCCCGCGCCGCGCTCGTGGCGGCCGCCGGGGGCGGTGCCGTCGGCGCCCCGGCCGGAGCCGCCGTTGAAGCCGCCCTGACCGCCCTGGCCGTTCTGACCGCCCGGGAAGCCGTGGCCGCCCTGGCCACCCCGCCCGCCGAAGCCGCCCTGACCACCCTGACCACCTTGGCCGGCCTGGCCGCCCTGACCCTGGCCGCCCTGGCCGCCGCCGAAGCCGCCCGGGAAGCCCCGGCCGCCCTTGCCGCCCTTGCCGAAGGAGCCCGGCCCGAAGCCCGCGCCCTTCACGGACGGACCGGCCGTGATGATCGAGCCGTTGTGCGCGGTGCCCACGGTGTCCACCGCGTACGCGGCCGGACCGCCGAGCGCCGCCGCCAGGCCCACCAGGCCCGCCACCGAGGCGATCCGCGCGCCCGTCCGTCCGGAGACCCGGCCTGCCACCTGCCCGGCGACCAGCGCCCCCGCGGCCGCCAGTCCGCCGACCAGCACCGCCCAGCGCAGCCAGGGCAGGAAGTCGGAGCTGCGCCCGAGCAGGACGAACGCCCACCCGGCCGTCACCGCGAGCACGCCGGCCAGCAGCAGTGCGTACGGCAGCCGGTGCCGGGCCCGCCACAGGCCGTCCACGCCCATGCCGAACAGCGCCGCGACGGCCGGGGCCAGCGCCACCGTGTAGTACTGGTGGAAGATCCCGGACATGAAGCTGAAGATCAGCGCGGTGGAGACCAGCCAGCCGCCCCAGACCAGGAAGGCCGCGCGGGCCGTGTCCGGACGGGCGTAGCGGCGGGTCGCCCACAGGCCGACCACCAGCAGGATCAGCGCTGCCGGCAGCAGCCAGGCGATCTGCCCGCCGATGTCGCTGCCGAACAGCCGGGTGATGCCGGTCTGGCCCCAGCCCCGGCTGTGCCCGGCGCCGCCCGGCAGGTCGAGCCCGGCGGGCATCCGGCCGCCGCCGCCCACGCTGCCGCGCTCGTTGCCGTCGACCCGGCCGAGGCCGTTGTAGCCGAAGGTCAGCGACAGGAAGTCGTTGTCCTGCGAGCCGCCGACGTACGGGCGGGCCGAGGCCGGCAGCAGCTCCACGACCGCCACCCACCAGCCGCCGGCGACCACCACGGCCACGCCGGCGAGCAGGGTCTGCCGCAGCCGCCGCCAGAAGCCGGTGGGCGCCACGACCAGGTAGATCACCGCGAACGCGGGCAGGATCAGGAAGGCCGCCAGCGTCTTGGTGAGGAAGGCGAAGCCGAACATCGCGCCGGTGAACAGCAGCCAGCGGGTGCTCGCCGTCTCGACCGCCCGCACCATCCCGTACGCGGCCAGGGTCAGCAGCAGCACCAGCAGCGCGTCCGGGTTGTTGAAGCGGAACATCAGCGCCGCGACCGGGGTGAGCGCCAGCGCGGCGCCCGCCAGCAGGCCGCCGAGCGGGGAGAAGCGGCGGCGCACCGTCGCGTACAGCGCGCCCACGGTGGCGGCGCCCATCAGCGCCTGCGGGGCCAGGATCGACCAGGAGGAGAGGCCGAACAGCCGCACCGACAGCGCCATCGGCCACAGGGACGCCGGGGGCTTGTCGACGGTGATGAAGTTGCCGGCGTCGGAGGAGCCGAAGAAGAAGGCCTTCCAGCTCTGGCTTCCGGCCTGCACGGCCGCCGAGTAGAAGGCGTTGGCCCAGCCGGAGGCGCCCAGGCCCCACAGGTAGAGCACGACCGTCGCGGCCATCAGCGCCAGCAGGGCCGGGCGCACCCAGCGCGGGTCGTCCGCGCGCCCGCGCCAGGCGCGGGCCGGGAGGGTGCGCAGCCGTCCGGACCAGGAGGCCGGGCCCTTGGGGCCGGTCGTCGGCAGGGGCTGCTCGGGGAAGAGCGGCGCCGGGTCCGGCCGCGGCGCCTCCGGTGGCGGGTAGTTCGCGGCCTCGGGCCACGGATCGCCGGCCGGAGGGGAGTAGCTGCTCGTGGTCATGCGCCATACCGTGCGTGGCGTGGCTGAGAGAACCGTGAGATACGGCTGTGAGGCGGGTGTGATCTGCCCGGTTTCACCCGTCCGGAGGCGGAGTCAGGGGGCTCTCGTCCGGTCGGGCTCGGGCGGTCGGGCCGCTGGTCCCGTCGGACCGCTGGTCCCGTCGGGCCGCTCAGGCGGCGGCCGGCATGGTGATGTGCTTGCCCAGCCACTCCAGGGCCGGGGGGATCTCCCGGGTCCAGGTGTGGAAGTTGTGGCCGGCGGTGTCCAGGGTGATCGTGGACATCTTGGTGGGCGCCTTGAAGGCGGCGACCATGGCCTTGGTGTCGTCGTAGTTGTTCTCGTCGTTCGCGGTGGTCAGCAGCAGCGAGACCGGGGCGGCCGGCTGGTTCTTGAGCCGCCACAGCAGGTCGTTCTCCTGCTTGAGCTTGTCGTTGCCGCCGAACAGGTCGCCGGTGGTCGGGTCGTGGGCGGCGCTGTAGTAGCCGGAGAGCGCGACCGCGGCCGGGTAGGAGTCGGGCTTGCGCAGGGCGAACTTGAGCGCGCAGTAGCCGCCGGTGGAGTTGCCGATCACGGCCCGGTTGGAGGGGTCGGTGCCGATCCGGTAGGTGGTGGCGAGGGCCTTGGGCAGGTCGCTGGTGAAGAAGGTCTCGACCTGGGGGCCGTTCGGCACGTCGACGCACTCGGTGTCCCGGTTGTCGACGAGGGTGGGGCGGGTCATCACCAGGATGGTCGGCGGCAGCTTCTTCTGCTCGATGGCGTCGAGGGTGGACGCCGGGTACTGCATCAGCGAGATCAGCTTCTCCGGGGTGCCCGGGTAGCCGGTCAGCACCACGGCCATCGGGAAGCGCTGCTTGGCGAAGCCCGGCTGGAAGTACTGCGGCGGCAGGTAGACGTACGCCTCGGTGCTCAGGCCGGTGCCGGCCCCTTTGACGTCGACCTTCTGGATCATCCCGGAGCGGTCCGGCTCCGAACCCTGGGACGAGTAGAACTTCTGCTCGCCGGTGACGGACACCCCGGAGGCGTTCGGCTGGTGGTCGACCACCGTGCCGAGGCCGCCGCTGGTGCCGAGCAGGTCGGTCCAGGAGCTGTAGAAGCCGAAGTAGCTGTTGGCGATCAGGCCCATCGCGGCCAGCACCGACAGCTGGGTGGCCAGGAAGGCGCCGATCCGGCCCAGCCAGGACTTCCAGCCCTTGCCGCCGAACTTGGGCCAGAACCACATGGTGGCGGCGAAGACGACGATCGCGATGACCGACGTGATGACCTGGAGGGGGAGTCCGGTGAGGCTGAGCACGTGCCCGATCGTAGTTGACCCCGGCGTCGACCCCGCCGGGCGGGGCGGGACGGCCCCCGCGGGTGGTCGCCGGAAACGGATTGACCGGGGTGGTTCGTACTCGGGACCATGTCGCGGGGTGTGCGCGCGGTGCGCGTGCCGGGTGACATGGGGTGGGGTCATGAAGTCCATCGGCAAGGCCGGTCTGGCCATCGGTTCGGCGCTGCTGCTCGCGGCGTGCTCGGGCGGGGGTGGAGGCGGTGGCGCGGCGGCCGCGCCGAGCGCCTCGCCGTCCGCCGCTGCGACGCCGTTCGGGACGGCGCTCGACCAGGCCCTGGCGCCGGTCGGCGTCGACTTCGGCAAGGCGACCTCGGCCAAGAGCGCCTTCGACCTCGACACCGCGCTCACCCGCCTGGCGTCCGACGCCAACCGGGCCGCGCGGAACGTGAACGCCGCCACCGTGCCCTCCGGCGCCACGGCGGCGCGGGCCGACCTGGCGACCGCCCTGACAACGCTCGCCACCGACACCGAGCCCGTCGGGAAGGACATCTCGGAGCACAGGGTGTGCTCCGTCGGCGGCGGACTGGCGCAGTTCGGCGCCGGCCAGGGAGTGGCCGGGGTCTCGGCGGCGCTCGCCAAGCTGGCGGCGGCCGGTTACCGGACCGCCTTCGCCGTGCCGGAACTGCCCAAGCCGCAGACGCAGGCGCGCAGCCTGGACAACGGCACCGTGGTCCAGGAGGGCGGTAAGGGCGGCAAGGGCGTGGTGAAGGTCGACAACACCGGGCAGACGGACGCGGTCTTCACGATCGCCGCCAACGGCACGTCGGTGGCCTCGGTGTACGCGGCCAAGGGGCAGCAGGCCACCATCGAGGGCATCGCGGACGGCGTGTACGACTTCTACTTCAGCACCGGCCTGGACTGGGACTCCGGCGCGAAGCAGTTCACCCAGGGCTGCGCGTTCGCCAGGTTCACCGGTACCCACGACTTCACGCCGGACCGGGGCGGGACGATCTGGACCCTCACCGTCCTCGCGCCGGACGGCAAGGAGCGGCGCGACATCGAGTGGTTGAGGTCCGATCCGCTTGCGCAGCCGTAGCGTTCGCCCGAAACCGCTTGACCGGGACGGTTCGTGCTCGGCAGCATGTGGCCCGTCTGTGCACGGAGTGTGCGCACGGTGTCATCGGGGTGGGTTGTGACGTTATCGGGGTCCGCGGGCAGGTCCGGTCTGGTCGTCGGCGCGGTGCTGCTGTTGGCGGCGTGCTCGGGCGGTGGCGGGGGTGGTACGGCGGCGCCGAGTGCCACGCCGACGGCCACCGCGACGCCGTACGGGACCACGCTCGACCAGGCCCTCGCGCCGATCGGCGGCGGGTTGGGGAAGGCGGCCGAGGCCAAGACCATGCCCGACCTCAACATCGCGCTCGCCACCGTCGAGACCGAATCCAGCCACGCCGCCAAGGCCTTGAAGGACGCCGCGGCGCCGGCCGGGGCCGAGGCGGTGCGCACCGACCTGGTGAACGCCTTGCGCTCGCTCTCCGACGAGGCGTCGGCGATCCGCACCGACATGAGGCTCGACAGGCTCTGCGGCGTCAGCGCCGGAAAGGCGCGGATCGGTGGCGGTCAGGGCCTGTCCGGCGTCTCGGGTGCCGTCACGAAGCTGACGGCGGCGGGCCACCGGAGCACCTTCACCGTCCCGGACCTCCCGAAGCTGCCCGCGCAGCCGCGGACCCTGGAGAACGGCACCATGGTCCGGGAGGGCGGCGGGGAGGGGAAGGGCACGCTGGAGGTCGACAACAGCGGCAACAAGGCGGACGTGGTCTTCACGATCGCCCGGAACGGCGCCTCGGTGGCCTCGGTGTTCGCCGCCAAGGGGCAGCGGGCCACCATCGAGGGCATCGCGGACGGCTCGTACGACTTCTACTACACCACCGGTGTGGACTGGGACTCCGAGGCGCGACAGTTCACGCAGGACTGCAGCCACGTCAAGTTCCAGCAGCCGCACGCGTTCGACTCGAAGGGCGGCGGGACGATCTGGACGATCACCGTCCGCCCGCAGGACGGCAAGGGCAATGCCAAGGTCGACGGGCAGAGCGCGGACTCCGCGCCGCAGCCGTGACCTTCGCCGACTCGTCCCGTAACGGGCATACCAGGACGGGTTGTTGCCAAACGATGGCACAACCCGGCCCCTGGGGTGGCGAGTTGTGCGGGAACTGTTGACCGCTTGAAGTGACCATGGCACTTTCGTGCGGGCGTGGGCCTCGGCGACCAGCCGGGCGGCCCGCGATCCCCCACAAGGAGAGCCATGTTCAAGAGACTTGTCGCGATGGCCGGTGCGAGCGCCGTCGTCGCCGGAGGGCTGGTCCTCGCCGCCGCCCCCGCCCACGCCGTCCAGGCCGCCGACCTGACGTCGACCATCGCCCTGGACGACTGCTCCGCCTCGCTCGTCCGGTTCCCCACCTCGGCCTCCGGCGACCGGGCCATGATGCTCACCAACGGGCACTGCCTGCCGTCCATGCCCCCCTACGGCCAGGTCATCCAGAACGTCAGCGCCAGCCGCAGCGGCACCCTGCTGGACGGCGCGGGCAACAGCCTCGGCACCGTCCAGGGCGACAAGGTGATCTACGCGACGATGACCGGCACCGACGTCGCCCTCTACGAACTCACCGACACCTTCGCCTCGATCACCTCCAAGTACGGCGCCACCGCCCTCACCATCAACGACGCCCACCCGGTCGACGGCTCGTCGATGTACATACCGTCCTCGTACTGGAAGCAGGTGTGGAACTGCTCCGTCAACGGGTTCGTGCCCACCCTGCGCGAGGACCAGTGGAGTTGGCACGACTCGCTGCGCTACAGCTCCGGCTGCAACACCACCCACGGCACCTCCGGTTCGCCGATCATCGACTCCGCGAGCGGGCGGATCGTCGGCATCAACAACACCGGCAACGACGACGGGGAGATGTGCACCCTCAACAACCCCTGTGAGGTCGCCGCCGACGGCTCCACCAAGGCCTTCAAGGGCCAGAGTTACGGCGAGGAGACCTACTGGTTCACCACCTGCGTCAACTCCGCCCGGACCGTCGACCTCACCGTGCCCGGCTGCCTGCTCACCAAGCCGGCCGGCGCCGCCGTCTCGGTGGGCAACCCCGGTGACCAGTCCACCGCGGTGGGCGGCTCGGTCAACCTGCAGATCAACGCCTCCGGCGGCACCGCCCCGCTGTCCTACAGCGCGACCGGGCTGCCGGCCGGCCTGTCGATCAACTCCTCGACCGGTCTGATCTCCGGCACCGCCTCCGCCGCGGGCAGCTCCAACGTGACGGTCACGGTGAAGGACTCGGCCGGCAAGTCCGGTACGGCCAGCTTCGCCTGGACGGTCACCGGTGGTGGCGGCGGTTCCTGCACCCCGGCGCAGCTGCTCGGCAACCCGGGCTTCGAGACCGGGACGGCGTCGCCGTGGACGGCTTCGAGCGGTGTGATCGACAACGGTTCGTCCGAGCCGTCGCACGGCGGTAGCTGGAAGGCGTACCTGGACGGCTACGGCAGCACCCACACCGACACGCTGTCCCAGACGGTGAGCATCCCGGCGGGCTGCAAGGCGACGCTGAGCTTCTGGCTGCACATCGACACCGCCGAGACCGGCAGCACCGCGTACGACAAGCTGGCCGTCTCGGTCAACGGCACCACGCTCAAGACCTACTCGAACGTGGACGCCGCGGCCGGCTACCAGCAGCGCACCTTCGACCTCTCGGCCTACGCGGGCCAGACGGTCACCGTGAAGTTCACCGGCACCGAGGACTCCTCGCTGCAGACCAGCTTCGTGATCGACGACACCTCCGTCCAGACCGGCTGAGGTCGCACCGGCTCCTGAGGGACCGGTGAACCAGGGCAGGTGAGGGGCCCGGCGGCTACGGCCGCCGGGCCCTTGTCGTGCTCCGGGGAACGCTCCGGCCGTGCCTCGGCTGTGCTCCGCTCCGTGTCGATGCAGAAACGAATCTCCTGGGACCTTGACGGCCTGTTCCGGTCGCCCTAGGTTCAGCGCTGCAAGTTTCCGGCAAGTTACAGAAGCTTCTTGCAGACTTCACCCCGGCTGCCCCCACCCCAGCCACCCCCAGGAGACAACGTGGTCACCACCCCCACCCGCGGGCCCGCCCGCACCCGCCGGCCCGCCCGCACGGCCGGCGCGCTCGCGGCCTCGGCGGCGCTCGCCCTCTCGCTCGGCACCGCCCTCGGCGCCCCCGCCGCGCAGGCCGCCCCGCCCGCGAACAACGGCAAGGACGTCACCGCCACCCTCTTCGAGTGGCGCTTCGACTCGGTCGCCCAGGCCTGCACCACCACCCTCGGCCCGAAGGGCTACGGCTTCGTCGAGGTGTCGCCGCCCCAGGAGCACATCCAGGGCCCGCAGTGGTGGACCTCGTACCAGCCGGTCAGCTACAAGATCGCCGGACGGCTCGGCGACCGCACGTCCTTCAAGAACATGGTGGACACCTGCCACGCGGCCGGGGTGAAGGTGATCGCCGACGCCGTCGTCAACCACATGACGGCCGGCTCCGGCACCGGCACCGGCGGCACCGCGTACACCAAGTACAACTACCCCGGCACGTACCAGGACCAGGACTTCCACACCTGCCGCCAGCCGATCACCAACTACCAGGACCGCGGCAACGTCCAGAACTGCGAGCTGGTCAACCTCGCCGACCTGGACACCGGCAGCGACTACGTCCGGAGCACCATCGCCCACTACCTGGACGACCTCGGCTCGCTCGGCGTCGACGGCTACCGGATCGACGCCGCCAAGCACATCGCCGCCGCCGACCTCGCCGCCATCAAGGCCAAGACGGCCAACCCCAAGGCCTACTGGGTGCAGGAGGTCATCTACGGCGCCGGCGAGCCCGTCCAGCCCACCGAGTACACCGGCAACGGCGACGTCGACGAGTTCCGGGTCGGCACCGACCTCAAGCGCGTGTTCACCGCCGACAAGCTCGCAAGCCTCAGCACCTGGGGCGCCTCCTGGGGCTACCTGCCGAGCGACCAGGCGCGCAGCTTCGTCGACAACTGGGACACCGAGCGCAACGGCTCCACCCTCAACTACACCTACGGCAGCACCTACACCCTGGCCAACGTCTTCCTGCTGGCCTCGACCTACGGCTCGCCCAACGTCTACTCGGGCTACGGCTTCAGCGGCAACGACGACGGCCCGCCCAACGGCGGCACCGTCAACGCCTGCTACCAGGACGGCTGGAACTGCACCCACGCCTGGCGGCAGATCGCCAACATGGTCGGCTTCCGCAACGCCGTCGCCGGCACCGGGGTGACCAGCTGGTGGTCCAACGGCAACAACGCGATCGCCTTCGGCCGCGGCAACCGGGGCTACGTCGCGATCAACCACGAGGGCGGCGCGATCACCCAGACCTTCCAGACCGGACTGCCGGCCGGGACGTACTGCGACGTCCAGCACGGCGACCCGCAGCCCGGCGGGGGCTGCACCGGCCCGACCTACCAGGTGGGCGCCAACGGGCAGTTCACCGCGACGGTCGGCGCGGGCGACGCGGTGGCGCTGTACGTCCAGCCCGGCACGGCGGTGTCCGGCGCCTCCTTCAACGTCAACGCGACCACCTCGTACGGGCAGAACCTGTACGTGGTCGGTGACGCCGCGGCGCTCGGGGGCTGGGACCCGGCCAAGGCGCTGCCGCTGTCCTCGGCCGGGTACCCGGTCTGGTCGCTGGCGCTCTCGCTGCCGGCCGGCACCTCCTTCCAGTACAAGTACCTGCGCAAGGACGCGAGCGGGGCGGTGACCTGGGAGTCCGGGGCCAACCGGGCGGCGACCGTGCCGGGTTCGGGGAACGTCACCCTGAACGACACCTGGCGGCCGTAGCCCTCTGCCCGTACCTGGGACCCCCGTCAGCCCACGGCTGACGGGGGTCCCCCGTGTGAGTGGCGGCGCCGTCCCGGACCTCCCGGGCGGAGGTGGCGCTGGCACCATCACGGGATGAGAGCCACCCCCCTCGTCCTGGACCTCGAACTGTGCGGCGGCCGTTGGGACGGCCACCGCAAGCGGGTCCACGCCACCGCCCCGCCGCCCGCCCTGCGGATGGTGCTGCGCGCCGAACTGCCCGTCGTGGAGGACGGCGAGTACTGGCCGACCACCAGCGTCTACCGGCTGGAGCGGCGGGGCTGCGGGCTGCGGTACCGCCACTCGCACGACGAGTGAGCGCTCCGCCGCCGGGCGCTCCGGCGGGCGGGCGAGCTGGAGGACGGGCGCTCCGGCGGGCGGGCCTCAGCCCCGCCCGATGTACGGCATCGCCGTCGCCATCACGGTGGCGAACTGCACGTTGGCCTCCAGCGGCAGCGCCGCCATGTGCCGCACGGTGCGGGCCACGTCCGCCACGTCCATGGTCGGCTCGGGCGCGATCCGGCCGTCCGCCTGCCGCACTCCGGCGCTCATCGCGGCCGTCATGTCGGTCGCCGCGTTGCCGATGTCGATCTGGCCGCACGCGATCCGGTACGGGCGGCCGTCCAGCGAGAGCGACTTGGTCAGGCCGGTGACCGCGTGCTTGGTCGCGGTGTAGGCGATCGACTGCGGGCGCGGGACGTGCGCGGAGATCGAGCCGTTGTTGATGATCCGGCCGCCCTGCGGGGACTGCGCCCGCATCTGCCGGAAGGCGGCCCGGGCGCAGAGGAAGGCGCCGGTCAGGTTGAGGTCGACCACCGCCCGCCAGTCCTCGACCGCCAGCTCGTCCACCGGGACGGCCGGGCCGAAGGTCCCCGCGTTGTTGAACAGCAGGTCCACCCGGCCGTGGTGTCCGACGGCCGTCGCGAACAGCGCGTCCACCGCGGCCGGGTCGGTGACGTCGGTCGGCACCACGTCGGCGGGCAGCACGCCCCGGGGGAAGGCCGCGGCCGTCGCGTGCAGCTGCTCGGCCCGGCGCCCGGCCAGCACCAGCCGCCAGCCGGCCGCGGCCAGCTCCACCGCGACGGCCCGGCCGACCCCGCTCCCGGCTCCGGTGACGACGGCGATCTGCTCCAGCATGGCGCTCTCCTCGGTGGCTCGACGGCTCGGTGGCTCGGTGGCTCGGTGGCTCGGTACCGGTACGGTCACACTCTTCCCGGATCCGGTCGAAGAGGGTGCCGGAGCGATCGTTCCGGATGTGCGGGCCACCGTCACTGGGCAAAGCGTCCAAAACCCGGACGGCCGGACGGGCCGGTGCCCGTGCTCCCCGCCGGGCGGCCCCCGCCGTCCGGCGGGCGCGGTGAAGACCTTTACCTGATCGCGAACAAACATTGGATTTCCGGTGGCCACCTCGCAACCGGCCCGCCCCGGGCCACGTCATAAGATCGCAGGGAGGTGCCCTTCCGCGACGGACGGCGCACCACCGCTCCGGGGACCGCACAGCGCCCGCGCCCCCGGGCCTGTCCGGCCCCACCGGGGGGCCGCCGCCCGGTCAGACGGACCGGGCGCGACATCGGTCGGAGAGTCCTCACCGTGCTTAGGCAGTCGTCCCGTTCCCGTGCCGTCCTGACCGGCGCCGCCGTGCTCACCCTGGCCGCCTCGCTCGCGGCCTGCGGAGGGTCCGACGGCGGGAAGGGGAACGGTTCCTCGGCCGACGGCACCCCGGCGGCGACCACCGGCACGGGCGGTGCGAGCGCCACGGGCAGCGCCGTCCCCGGGACGCCCACCGCCGACCAGCCCACCCCGGGCAACGGGAAGGTGCTGATGCCGACCGGCCCGGCCGCCAGCCTCAACAAGGTCCGGGACACCGGCGCCGGCCCGATCATGATGACCAAGGTGACCGGCGCGAAGTCCGGCGTCACCGGCCAGGTCTGGGTCTGGCTGCCGCCCGAGTACAACGACCCCAAGTTCGCCAAGACCGGCTTCCCGGTGCTGACCCTCTACGCGGGCGGCCAGAGCAACGGCTACAACACCTGGACCGACAACCAGCTGCCGATCCAGGAGGCGGACGAGCAGCTGGCCAAGCAGGGCAAGGCCCACCCGTTCATCATGATCATGCCGGTGCAGAACTTCAACAGCGACGAGAAGAACGCGCTGGACTGCTCCGACATCCCGGGCCAGCCGAAGATGGGCACCTGGATGGCCGAGGACATCCCGGCCTGGGTCCGCGCCAACTTCCGCACCTTGAAGGGGCGCGACAGCTGGGGCGTGATGGGCGCCTCCACCGGCGGCTTCTGCAGCGCCAAGATGGCCCTCCAGTACCCGGACGTCTACAAGGCCGCCGTGCCGATCGACGGCTACTTCGTCCCGGACTCCGGGCTGTGGAAGGGCCACGACGCCGAGAAGGCGGCCAACAACCCCAACCTGCTCATCACCCAGGGCAAGGCCGACGTGAAGATGTACGTCACCGCCGGCGGGGCCAACGGCTACGAGAAGGACCTGGTCAAGAGCTGGGTGGCCAAGGCCGTCGCCCCGGTGACCATCCAGTACTACGAGCAGCCCGGCGGCAAGCACCTGACCTCGGACTTCAAGAAGATGATCCCGGACACCCTGCAGTGGCTCAGCGCCAACCTGGAGGGCCCGGCCTCGGAGTGATCCGGGCCCCGGGAGGGGGCGGCCGCAGCAGCCGCCCCCGCCCCCGCGCAGGCCCGTGACCTGCGCGTCAATCGGACATTGATTCGCTTCTGATCGACTGCGAGCACCTTGGATGGGGCGGTCCTCACCGGCCGCCTCCTCCGTCCTCACCAGCCGTGAAGAGAGTGCCATGCCGATCCACCTGCTGCCCCCGCCCGCCGTCTCCGTCCCCGCCCAGGCGGTGCCCGGAGTCGACCCCCGGGACGCGTACGGGCCGGCCACGGACGAGGAGCCGGTCACCGTCCGGTTCGCCGGCCTGCGGCTGGTGCACGCGGCCCTGCGCCGCGACCTCGCGCGGCTGCCCAACGCGCTGCGGCTGCTCCAGCCCGAGGAGGAGGACAAGGGCGAGGCCGTGCTGCGGCACTGGACCTTCATGACCGCCATGCTGACCTGCCACCACGAGCAGCAGGACACCCGGATCTGGCCGATCGTGCGGCGCTTCGCGCCCGAGCTGCGCCTGCTGCTGAACTGGCTGGAGGCCGACCACCACAACCTGGACCACTCCTTCACCCGGGTCACCACGCTGGTCCGGATCGCCAGCCGGGACACCGGCAGCGCCTGGCCGGTCGCCTACGCGATGGAGGACCTGGCCGCCCGGCTGGAGACCCACCTGCGGATCGAGGAGCGGCAGCTGCTGCCCCGGATGGAGCGGGTGGTGGCCGACAGCTCCCGGCTCGGCGGCCTGGCCGAACTGCTCGACCTGCTGCGCGGGGCCGACGGCCCGGGCACGGCGGACGCGCTGGCCTGGCTGCTGGACGGGGTCGACCCGGTGCTGGTCGAGCGGCTGCTGGCCGAGTGCGACGACGACGTGGCCCGCAACTGGCCGCACTGGCAGGCGACCTACCAGCGCTGCACCGCGCCGCTGTGGGGGGCGGCGGGCGAGGGCGTGGCCGGCGGCGGCCTGGGGAGCCTGGTCGACTGAGCGCCGGTCCTTTCGCGGGCCGTTGATCTACGCGCGTGGCACGTGCCGGAGACATATGACCGGCGCGCGGCCGACTCGCGTCGGAGCCGTTGTCGAGCCCTTGCCGAGCCGCTGCCGAGCTACTGCCCGATGCTCGGCCGACGTCCTCAACTCTCTTGTCCCCCTAGGGGATTCGACCCATCCGTCTCGGGGTCGAGGCGGTCCCCGCCCCGGGGTTGCGACCGGGGGAGGCGTACCGCCGGCGGTCGATGGCGCCCGGCCCGGCACCCCCTACCGTCGGAGCCATGACCTCAGCCCGCAGCACACCCACCGCACCCCGTACCCGCGGCCGTGTTCCTTCCCGCGCCCATGGCCGCCTGCTGCCCGCCGTCCGTCGCCCGGCCCTGCTCGTCTCGGCCGCCGTCCTGACCCTGGGCGCCGGACTGACCGCCTGCGAGGGCGGCGTCGCCCTCTGCCTCGACGACAACAGCTGCACCCTGTCCGTCCGGACCGACGGCGCCGACGCCTCCAAGACCGTCAAGGTCTTCGGCGGTGACCACCCGTTGGACATGACCGTCGGCCGCATCACCGACAAGAACGCCGAAGTGACGATCGGCGGCGACAAGAAGACCGTCGACAAGGACAGCGAGTCGACCGTGGGCGGGGTCAAGGTGACCCTGCGCAAGGCGGACAAGGGCGACCACTACGCCGAACTCCACGTCAACCGCTGACCGTTCCGCCGCAGCGCTCCCCGGCGCGCGGCCGCTCCTGCCCCTACTCCGGCAGGCGGTTGAGCCACTCCAGCGGAGCGACCCGGATCGCCGTGTGCGGCGAGCCGTCCCACTCCACCGGAAGGCCGACCGTCTCCACCGCGGCCACCACGGCCCGGCCGATCTCCACCGTCCGCTGCTCCGCCGCCCCGCCCGACTCCGCCCCGCCCGACTCCGCTCCGTCCGACTCCTCCCCGGTGCGGAAGCCGCCGTAGCGCAGCATCAGCCCGCGCCCGGCCGCGGCCGCCTCGGTGTCCTGCTGGTGGAAGAAGACGAAGCCCCGCGAGTCCTCGTCCGCCTCGCCGCCGATCTCCGCGTAGCCGCAGGCGGCGCAACAGGTGAAGTCCATCGCCGCGACGATGCCCTGGTCCTCCAGGAGGTCGAAGGCCCGCTCCAGCCGGTCCACGTCCGTGAACTCCGGCCAGTGGGCCTGCTCGGCGAGCCGTTCCTCCCACAGCGGAGCGACGATCCGCTCCGCCTCCTCCTGCGTCAGCCCCTGGTCGTCGAGGACCTCGACCAGGGACTCGGCTATCTCGTCCGGCTCCTGGAAGCCGCACCGGATCAACTCGCCTGCCCGTTCCTGGGCTTCGAGCAGCACGTCGGAGGTGAGCGCGGTGTCCCGGGTCATGCCCGCATCCTGGGTCATGTCCGCATCCTGGCACCCGGCACTGACAATTCCGGGCCGAGGCCACCACCCGTGCGCTACCGTCCGGCGGTGACCTCTCTGCTGCAACCCCCGCTGATCACCCGGCTGCTGGCCGCCGAGCGGATTCTGATCGCCGGCGCCGGCGGGGGTTTCGACGTCTACGCCGGACTCCCGATCGCCCTGGCCCTGCGGGCGGCCGGCAAGGACGTGCACCTGGCCAACCTCTCCTTCACCCACCTCTACGGGCTGCCCGGCGAGGTCTGGCACCAGCCCGACGTCGCCAGGATCGGGCCCGACACCCCCGCCCCCGAGGGCTACTTCCCGGAACGCACGCTGGCCCGCTGGCTGCGGCTGCACGGGATGCCCGACACCGTGTGGGCCTTCCCGACCGTGGGCGTCAGACTGCTCCGCGAGGCCTACCGCACCCTGGTCGCCCACCTGGACGTGGACGCGATCCTGCTGGTGGACGGCGGCACCGACATCCTGATGCGCGGCGACGAGACGGGACTCGGCACGCCCGAGGAGGACATGGCGAGCCTGGCCGCCGTGGCGGGCCTGACGGAGGTGCCGGAACGGCTGGTCGCCTGCCTGGGCTTCGGCATCGACGCCCACCACGGCGTCAACCACGCCCTGGTGCTGGAGAACCTCGCGGCGATCGACCGGGCCGGCGGCTACCTCGGCGCCTTCTCCATCCCGCGCGGCAGCCGGGAGGGCGCGCTCTACCTGGACGCCGTCGAGCACGCCCGGGCCGCCTTCCCGGAGCACCCCAGCATCGTCAACGGCTCGGTGGCGGCCGCGCTGCGCGGCGAGTTCGGCGACGTGCAGTTCACCGAGCGGACCAAGGGCGGGCAGCTCTTCGTCAATCCGCTGATGACGCTCTACTTCGGCGTCACGGTCGAGGCGCTGGCCGCCGAGAACCGCTACCTGGACCGGCTGGAGCACACCGTGCTGACCCGCCAGATCTCCACCCTCATCGAGGAGTTCCGGGACGAGCTGCCCAGCCGACGGCCGCCCCGGCAGTTCCCGCACTGACCCCGACGGTCGGGGAGCGGGTGTGGGGCGCGGCGTGTGGGGGACGCGGGGTGTGGGGGCGCGGCTTCCGGCGACTCAGTGCGGTGCGAGCCGGAACTCCAGGTTCCCGAACCGCACCTGGTCGCCCGGCCGTACCGGGATCCCGCCCGCGATCCGCCGCCCGTTCACATGGGTGCCGTTGGTCGACCCGAGGTCGTACAGCACCCAACCGCCGTTCTCGTGCCGCAACTCGGCGTGGTTCCGGGAGACCGAGGCGTCGTGCAGCCGCAGCCCCGAGCCGGGGATCCGGCCGATCGTCAGCAGTCCCGCCCCGGCCTGCGGCAGGCTCAGCCCGGGCAGACGCTCGGTGCGCCAGGCCCGGTTCAGCCGGGCGCCGAAGGCGGAGGCCCGGCCGACCGTCCGCAGGACGAAGCGCTCGACCGGCCCGCCGGTGGGCAGCCCGGCCACCGCGGCGTCCAACTCGTCGCGGCTGGTGGCCTGGAGGACGATGTCCATCCGGCCGAGGAAGGTGTCGTGCGACAGCCGGCCGCTGCCCGCGCCGTCCCTGAGCAGCCCGAGCGCCTGGTCCCGTTCGGCGTCGGAGGGCCGGACGGCGCCGGTGGGGAGCTCAGGCTGCGTCATGGCCCGATTGTCGGTTCGACCGGCTTCGACTGTCCAGATCGCGCGCGGTTCCGGCGCATGGTTCGTACCTCACTGAGCGACAGACGCCCGCTCCACCTGCACGGTTCCCGCCGGGTCGGGTGCCTCCGGCCCGCTCGGTCGGGCCGTCAGCCCTTCCGGGCAGCGGCCAGGATCTTCTCCGTGGTGTGCAGGAACCGGGAGGTCACCGCCCCCCGGTACGACTTACCGAACATCTCCTTGGTGACCCACTTGCCGTCCTGGAGGTGGACCACCACGTACGCCGCGCCCGGATCGGTGCCCAGCACCTCGAAGTCGCCCTTCGGCGAGCGGTGCGGCCCGGAGAGCTCGGCCGGCAGCGGCTCGGAGAGGAAGGCGATCACCAGCCGGACGTCCGGGGTGACCTCGACGCCCCGGAACGGCTCGGCGGCGAGCAGCGCGGCCACCTCGTCGACCGTCCGCAGCAGCACCGGCACCGGGTAGCCGAGCGCCTGCTCCAGGTGCGCCTCGATCCGCGCGGTCAGCGCGGCCCGGTCGGGCTCGTCGGTCCGGAAGAAGACGTTGCCGGTCTGGATGTACGAGCGGACGTCCGCCAGCCCCAGCTCGGTGAAGAGCGCCCGCAGCCGCTCCATCTTCACCGTGCGGCCGCCGACGTTGATGGCGCGCAGGAACGCGATGTACCGGGTGGAGGCGTTCGAGGTGGTCACCCTGCCAGTCTGGCACCGCCCACCGACAACGCCCGCCCACCGACAACGCCCGCCCACCGCACCCCCTCGCGCGCGCGGCACCGTTCGTACCCGGCGGTTGTCGGTGCCGGGTGCCAGACTGGCGCCATGGCTACCTGGCAGGATTTCGAGCACGAGGCACCCGAACTCGCGGCCCTGGTACGGGCCCGGTTCGACGCCAACAAGCACCACGTCCTGGCGACGCTGCGCAAGGACGGCTCACCCCGGGTGAGCGGGTCGGAGGTCGACTTCGTCGGGGCCGACGCCTGGCTCGGGTCGATGTACGGCGCGGTCAAGGCACGCGACCTCCAGCGGGACGCGCGGTTCGCGCTGCACGCCCACCCGGGCGACGAGACCATGGCCGGCGGGGACTCCAAGCTCTCCGGCCGCGCGGTGGAGGTCACCGACGAGAACGAGCTCGCCGCCTTCACGGCCGACCTGCCGGAGCCGCCGCCCACCCCGTTCCACCTCTTCCGGCTGGATCTCCAGCAGGTGGTGCACACCAGCCTGGACGGCGACGCCCTGTGGGTCCTCAACTGGCACCCGGGCCGGCCGGTGGAGCGGACCCAGCTCCACTGACCGATCGGCCCGGAACGCCCACGGCAGGTCGGAACGCCTACGGCAGAACGGACTTGAGCGCCTCGGGAGTCCGGGCCACGACGGCGTGCCCGTCGTCCGCGGTGATGATCGGGCGCTGGATCAGCACGGGGTGCTCGGCCATCGCCGCGATCCAGCGCGCCCGCTCGCCCGCCTCCCGGGGCCACCCCTTCATCCCCAGCTCCTTGGCGACCGGCTCGTCGGTGCGGGTGATGTCCCACGGCTCCAGGCCCAGGCGCTCCAGCACCTGCTCCAGCTCGGCCGCAGTCGGCGGGTCCTCCAGGTAGCGCCGCACGGTGTACTTCGCCCCGGCGGCGTTCAGCTCGTTGAGCGCCGACCGGCACTTGCCACACCGCGGATTGATCCAGATCTCCATGCCGACCAGCCTATCCGCGCTGCCGCCCGGCCCCGGACCCGTCGCCGCCGGCCCGGGGCCCGGTCCGTCTCCGGTCCGTCTCCGAGTCCGGCGCCGCCGGGTCCGTCGGCGGCGGGAACTCCGCCGTGCCCGCCCGCTGTTCACGAACCAGGAACCAGCACGTCGGAGGGGAGCACCAGATGGACGGCGCCGCGATCATCGAGCAGCTGATGACCACGGAGGTCAGGACCGATCCGTACCCGCTCTACGCCAGGGCGCACGAGCTCGGCCCGGTGGCCCCGGCCGGGGACGGCATGTTCGTGGTGAGCGGCTACGCGGCGGTCGACAAGGTGCTCCGCACGCCCGCCTTCGGCGTCGCGACCGCCGAGATGACGGCCGGCCTCGCCCCGGAGTTCGCCGCGCACTCCTCGCTCGCCCTGTTCGGCCGCTCGATCCTCCAGCGCAACGCCCCCGACCAGCCCCGGGTCCGCTCGCTGATCGCCTCGGTGTTCACCGCCCGCCGGGTCGCCGCCCTGCGCCCCGCGGTGGAGGCGGCGATCGGCCGGCTGCTGGACGGGATGGCCGAGCAGGGGGCGGACGGCTCCCCGGTGGACTTCATGGACGCCTTCGCCTTCCGGCTGCCGGTCGGGGTGATCTGCGAGCTGCTCGGCGTGCCCGAGCGGGACCGCTACCGCTTCCGCGACCTCGCCTCCGACCTGACCGTCGCCCTGGAGGTCACCCAGGACTTCGACGAGCTGGGCGCCGCCGACCGGGCCGCCGACGAGCTGTCCGACTACTTCACCGCGCTGATCGCCGAACGGCTGGCCCGCCCGCAGGACGACCTGGTCAGCGACCTGGCCCGGGTCGCCGTCGAGGACGGCGGGCGGCTGTCCGGCACCGAACTGCTGGCCAACCTGGTGCTGCTGCTGGTGGCCGGATTCGAGACCACCACCAACCTCCTCGGCAACGGCCTCGCCCTGCTGTTCCGCCATCCCGAGGTGGCCGCCGGACTGCGCAGCGGCGCGGTCACCCCGGCCGGGTTCACCGACGAGGTGCTGCGCTTCGACTCCCCGGTCCAGGCCACCGCACGGGTCGCCCTGGAGGAGGGCCTGTCGGTCGAGGGCCTGCCCGTCCCGGCCGGCAGCGGGCTGACCCTGCTGATCGGCGCGGCCAACCACGACCCGGCCCGGTACGAGCGGCCGGCGGTGTTCGACCCGTCGCGCACGGACAGCCAGCCGCTCAGCTTCGGTGGCGGCACCCACTTCTGCCTGGGCTCCCAGCTGGCCCGGCTGGAGGGCGAGCTCGCGGTGCCCGCCCTGCTGGACCGTTTCCCCGGGCTCGCCCAGGGCGGCGCCCCGACCCGGCGTGACCGCCTGGTGCTGCGCGGTTACGAGACGCTGCCGGTGACCCTCCGCTGACCGCGCCCTTGCCCCCCACTCCCGGTCCTCTCCCGGCCCGGCGCGGTCCACGCGCCGGAACCCGGGACGTTCGGCCATTCGTGACGGGGGCGTCCGTGGGGGAGCATGGAGGGACCAATCCTGTCATTCCTGGCGAATCGCCCAGGTCCGGTCAGCCAGGAGGCCCCCGCCGTGTCCGCCCCCCGCCCGCCGCAGCTCGCGGTCGCGCAGTCCCGGGTGCCACGCTGGGTGCCCTGGCTGCCGGTGGTCCTGCTGCTCCTGGACCTGGCCACCGAGGCCGTCGTCCCGGACGCGGTGGCGGCCGGCTTCCTGCTCACCGCCCTGCCCGTGGTGGCCGCGTTCAGCTACGGCCCGGTGCTGACCGCCACCACCACGGGCGGTGCGCTGGCCCTCCAGCTGCTGCTGGCCCTGCGCGCGGGCCACGTCAACGAGCAGCACCACGTCTGGGTGTACATCGCCACCGCGCTGTCCGGGGTGATGGGCACCGCCCTGTCCTGGCAGCGCACCCGGCAGAACCGCACCCTCTTGCAGGCCCGCACCGTCGCCGAGACCCTGCAGCGCACGGTGCTGCGGCCGGTGCCGGAGCGGGCCGGCGGCCTGCGGGTCGCCGGACTGTACCGCCCGGCGCAGGCCGAGGTGCTGGTCGGCGGGGACCTCTACGAGGTGTGCGACACCCGCTTCGGCGTCCGGGTGCTGCTCGGGGACGTCCGCGGCAAGGGCCTCGGCGCGGTCCGCACCGTCGCCGACGTGCTCGGCGCCTTCCGGGCGGCCGCCCACGACACCCCGGGCCTGGTCGAGCTCGCCGACCAGCTGGACCGCGCGGTGCTGCGCGACGCGGCCGACCGCGGCGACGACGAGCTGTTCGTCACCGCCGTCCTGCTCCAGTACCGCCCGGGCACCGACTGCGTGGAGTTCGTCAACCGCGGCCACACCACCCCACTGCTGCTGGGCCGGGGCACCATCGCCCCGGTGGCCTGCACCGACGAACTCCCGCTCGGCCTGGGCCACCTCCGCCCCGAGGACGAACCCGCCAAGCCGACGACCGTCGCCCTCCCCCCTGGGCACACCGTCCTGCTCTACACCGACGGCGTCAGCGAGGCCCGCGACTCCACCGGCGCCTTCTACCCCCTCGCCCCGCGCCTGGCCGCCCTGGCCAGCACGGCACCGGACCGAGTGGTCTCCTTCCTGGCCCAGGACGTCCACCAGTACGCCGGCCTCCTCGCCGACGACCTCGCCGTCCTCGCCCTCACCCCCGAATGACCCCGCACCGCCCGGCGCGACGGCCGTGCTGCACGAAACGGGTCCCTGTAGGTCAGCGATCAGCTGACCTACAGGGACCCGCTCACGCCGGGGCCGGGACTCTTACAGGTCGTAGTAGAGCTCGAACTCGTGCGGGTGGGGCCGGAGGGCGATCGGGGCGATCTCGTTGGTGCGCTTGAAGTCGATCCAGGTCTCGATCAGGTCCGGGGTGAAGACGTTGCCCGCCAGGAGGTACTCGTGGTCGGCCTCGAGGGCCTCTAGGACGGCGGGGAGGGAGGAGGGCACCTGGGGGACGTTGGCGTGCTCCTCGGGGGCGAGCTCGTAGAGGTCCTTGTCGACGGGCTCCAGCGGCTCGATCTTGTTGCGGATGCCGTCGAGGCCGGCCATCAGCATGGCGGAGAAGGCCAGGTACGGGTTGGAGGACGGGTCCGGGGCGCGGAACTCGATGCGCTTGGCCTTGGCGTTGGAGCCGGTGATCGGGATGCGGATCGCGGCCGAGCGGTTGCGCTGGGAGTAGACCAGGTTGACGGGCGCCTCGAAGCCGGGGACCAGGCGGTGGTAGGAGTTCACCGACGGGTTGGTGAAGGCCAGCAGCGAGGGGGCGTGCCGGAGCAGGCCGCCGATGTAGTAGCGGGCGGTGTCGGAGAGTCCGGCGTAGCCCTGCTCGTCGTAGAAGAGCGGGGAGCCCTCGGTCCACAGCGACTGGTGGACGTGCATGCCCGAGCCGTTGTCGCCGAAGATCGGCTTCGGCATGAAGGTGGCCGTCTTGCCGTTCCGCCAGGCGACGTTCTTGATGATGTACTTGAACAGCATCAGGTCGTCGGCCGCGTGCAGCAGGGTGTTGAACTTGTAGTTGATCTCCGCTTGGCCGGCGGTGCCGACCTCGTGGTGCTGGCGCTCGACCTCCAGGCCGGACTTGGCCAGCTCCAGGGACATCTCGGCACGCAGGTCGGCGAAGTGGTCGACCGGCGGGGTGGGGAAGTAGCCGCCCTTGTACTTGACCTTGTAGCCGCGCACGTCGCCCTCGGCGGCGCCGCTGTTCCAGGCGCCGGCCTCCGAGTCGATGTGGTAGAAGGACGCGTTGGCGCTGGTGTCGAAGCGCACCGAGTCGAAGACGTAGAACTCGGCCTCGGGCCCGAAGAACGCGGTGTCGGCGATGCCGGAGGAGGCGAGGTAGGCCTCGGCCTTCTTGGCGACGTTGCGCGGGTCGCGGCTGTAGGCCTCGCCGGTGACCGGGTCCTGGATGAAGAAGTTGATGTTGAGGTGCTTCTCGACCCGGAAGGGGTCGAGGCGTGCGGTGGCGAGGTCCGGGACCAGGGCCATGTCGGACTCGTGGATGGCCTGGAAGCCGCGGATCGACGAACCGTCGAACATCAGGGTCTCGGACGGATCGAAGGTCGCCGCGGGTACGGAGAAGTGCTGCATGACGCCCGGCAGATCACAGAAGCGGACATCGACGAACTTCACGTCGTTGTCCTGGATGAACTGCTTCACTTCGGCGGCGTTGTTGAACATCCATCCTCCTCGGCTCGCGAATTGGGCTCACCCTAGGAATGGGTCGTTTCCAGTCGGTGACCCGCTCGTTTCCTAGATGTTAACCGCGACCGCCGAATGGGCGGCAAAGGCCTACGGGACGGGGCAAATCGCCCCGCCGACCTGGGGGTCCTCCGGGAAATGGTCTGGACCACAGGTAAGCCCGGTGAGTGGGATTCACCCGGTCGTGGAGCTGCCCGGTTCGAACCCGGTCCGAGGTCGGCCACGGGGTCGGTTCGGGGCCGGGACCGCGCCCCGCCGGGAGGGGAGCCGGTGCCGGTCCGCGGCGTGAGCCCGGTTAGTGTGGATTCGTGGACACCAGAGAAGCGTTGGGATCGTGGATCGACGGCCCCAAGGCGGCCGCCGAGAAGATGGGCGCCGACTTCGGCTACCGCGGCGAGCGCCTCGGACTGCCCAAGGAGGGCCCCGGCTCGATCGCCGGCCCCGGCCGACGGATCGGCGCCGTGTTCGTGGACGGCTGGCTGGTCTCGCTGGTCTCCTTCGGCCTGCTCGCCAAGGGCGACACGGCCGAGGCCAACCTGTGGACCCTCCCGCTCTTCTTCCTGGTCGCGGTCCTGCTGCTCTCCACCACCGGCACCACCCTCGGCAAGCGGCTGTTCGGCCTCCGGGTGATCCGCCTGGACGGGCGCCGCGCCACCATCCCGCAGGTCCTGCTGCGCACCGTGCTGCTGTGCCTGGTGGTGCCGCCGCTGGTCTGGGACCGCGACACCCGGGGACTGCACGACAAGGCCGTCGGCACCGTCGAGGTCCGGATCTAGCGGAGGTTCGGCGCCGGCGGAGCCCCGGAGCCCGAGAGCCCCGGAGCCCGAGAGCCCCGGAGCCCGAGAGCCCCGGAGCCCGAGAGCCCCGGAGCCCGAGAACCCCGGACCCCCAGGAAGTCGGCGAGAAGCCGGAAAACAGTCGGAGAGAAGCCGGAAACGTCGAACGGCCCCGCCCCGGAGGTTCCGGGGCGGGGCCGTTCCGCGTTGTCAGCGGAGGGGAGGTCAGCGGGCCTGGCCGCCCTTGGGCATCCGGGCACCCTTGGGCATCGGGCCCTTGGGGATCGGCGCCTTGGAGAGCAGGTCGCCCAGCGCGCGCAGACGGTCGTTGGTCTCGGTGACCTGGGCGGCGGTGATCGCGCGGGGCAGCCGCATCAGGTGGATCTGCAGCTTCTTGAGCGGGATCTCGCCCTCGCCGGTGCCCACCACGATGTCGTGCACCGGGATGTCACCGACCACGCGGGCCATCTTCTTCTTCTCGGAGGCCAGCAGCTGGCGCACCCGGTTGGGGTTGCCCTCGCCGATCAGCGCGATGCCGGCCCGGCCGACGGCGCGGTAGACCGCGTCCTGGCTGCGGGTGACCGCGACCGGGGTGGAGTTGGAGCTCCAGCCGCGCCGGATGTTGTTCAGCACCGCAGCTACGGCGCCCGGCTGCCCCTCCATCTGCCCGAACGCGGCGCGTTCGGCCCGGCGCCCGAAGACGATCGCCATGGCCAGGACGGCCACGATGAAGCCCAGGATGCCCAGATAGACGGGGTGGTCGATCGCGAAGCCGATGGCGAGGAACACGCCGAAGGTCAGCAGGCCGACGCCGGCGATGATCAGGCCGATCTTGGTGTCGACCTTCTTGGTCATGGTGTACGCCAGACGGATCTGCTTCAGCCGTCCGGGGTTCTCGGATGTTTCCCTCGCCATAACGCTCATGGTACGTGGCACGGGTACGGGATATCCAAGCCCGGGTACCCGTTCGCCCGAACCGTGACCCGTCCGCCCACACGCCGTCGCGCACAGCGACGGCCGGACTCACCGTCCCGCGGAGCGCGCCCCCGTCGCGCCGCCCACCCCGGCCGCCCCGCCCGGCGGGCCGTCGTGCCGACGGTCCGCCGCGTGCCGACGGTCCTCGCACACCGCCGCCCAGGCGTTGCGCCGCGCGTGCCGCTGGCCGGGGGCCAGCAGGACGCTCTCGGCGAACCGCAGCGCCACCCCCACCGACCGGATCCGCATCCGCATGCCGAACAGCTCCTCTCGTGGCTGAGAAGAATCGAACGCCCACCAGGCGTCCATCGTCCCCACCCCGTGTTACCAGCCCGTGACCAGGCAGTCAAAGCGCGGTGAAACCCGGAAGGGCGGAGCCGAGGCTCCGCCCTTCCGATGGCGCAAACAAATCAAACAGATCAAACAGCTCGAACGGCCCGGGGCCGACGGCGAGGTCGGACCGCGAGGTCAGACCGCGGCCTGCTCGCGCTTCTCCAGCGCCTGCCGGTACAGCCGCCCGGCCCGGTACGAGGAGCGCACCAGCGGGCCCGACATGACGCCGGCGAAGCCCAGCTCCTCGGCCTCCTCCTGGAGCTCGACGAACTCCTGGGGCTTGACCCAGCGCTCCACCGGGTGGTGGCGCAGCGAGGGCCGCAGGTACTGGGTGATGGTGATCAGCTCGCAGCCGGCCCCGACCAGGTCGGCCAGCGCCTGGCTGACCTCCTCGCGGGTCTCGCCCATGCCCAGGATCAGGTTGGACTTGGTGACCAGTCCGGCGGCGCGGGCCTGGGTGATGACGTCCAGGGAGCGCTCGTAGCGGAAGGCCGGGCGGATCCGCTTGAAGATGCGCGGCACGGTCTCGACGTTGTGGGCGAGCACCTCGGGGCGGGAGGAGAAGACCTCGGCCAGCTGCTCGGGCACCGCGTTGAAGTCGGGGATGAGCAGCTCGACGCCGGTGCGGCCGGTCGCGCGCTCGGCGGTCATCGCGTGCACCTGGCGGACGGTCTCGGCGTACAGCCAGGCGCCGCCGTCCTCCAGGTCGTCGCGGGCGACGCCGGTGATGGTGGCGTAGTTGAGGTCCATGGTGACGATGGACTCGGCGACCCGGCGCGGCTCGTCGCGGTCGAACTCGGCGGGCTTGCCGGTGTCGATCTGGCAGAAGTCGCAGCGGCGGGTGCACTGGTCACCGCCGATGAGGAAGGTCGCCTCGCGGTCCTCCCAGCACTCGAAGATGTTGGGACAGCCGGCCTCCTGGCAGACCGTGTGCAGTCCCTCCTTCTTCACCAGCGACTGGAGGGCGTTGTACTCCGGCCCCATCTTCGCGCGGGTCTTGATCCACTCGGGCTTCCGCTCGATGGGGGTCTCGCTGTTGCGGACCTCCAGGCGGAGCAGCTTCCTGCCGTCGGGCGCGACAGCGGACACGTGCGACTCCTAGAACTAGACGGGGTACCCCCAGGGTACGCCTGTGGTTGTACGGCCTTCGCCGGGCCTGCCGCCCTGCAATCGCAGGGCAACACGGCTACCGGCCAGTAGATTCCCAGTGGCTGGGGGGAGCCCGGCGTGCTCCCGGAAGACTTCAGCCGCTGAGCGAGCGACTGAGCGCCGGCTCCGGCAGCTCGGCGAAGACGGCCTGGAGGTGCCGTTCGACCGACGGCAGCGCCTCGCTCACCGGGAAGTCCCGGCCCAGCTCGCCGGCCAGCGAGGCGACGCCCGCGTCCCGGATGCCGCACGGCACGATCTTGTCGAAGTACGTCATCTCCGGATCGCAGTTGAGCGCGAAGCCGTGCATGGTCACCCCGCGGGCGACCCGCACTCCGATCGCGGCGAGCTTGCGGTCGCCGCCGCGCTGCCCGGCGTTGGACGGCGCGTACTCGGGCCCGGCCAGTCGCGGGTCGATGCCCAGCGGCAGGCCCATCCGCAGGGTCAGCTTGCCGATGTCGACCACCTCGGCCGGGTCCACCACGGCGTCCGGAATGTTCTCGCCGAGCACCCAGACCCCGCTGCGGCCCTCGACCCGGGTGGTTCCGATGCCGAAGTCGGCGGCGGCGCGGATCAGCGCCTCCTCCAGCCGGCGGACGTAGGCGATCACGTCGATCGGGTCGGGCAGCTTGACGATCGGGTAGCCGACCAGCTGGCCGGGCCCGTGCCAGGTGATCTCGCCGCCCCGGTTGACCTCGACCACCGGGGTGCCGTCCAGCGGCAGGTCGGCGGGGTTGGTGCGCTTGCCCATGGTGTAGACGGGCGGGTGCTCCAGCAGCAGCACGGTGTCGGGGATCTCGTCCGCGACCCGCAGCGCGTGCAGCCGCTGCTGTTCCTCCCACGCCTCCTCGTACGGGACGACGTGCTCGCCTATGCCCATTCGAACGAAACGTACGTTCTCGCTCACCGCTGCCGCTCCTTGCCAGGCGTTCGAGACCAACCTCGCCACTGTACGCCCACGCCCGCGTCACCCGTTCGGCCGCGCCCCCACCCGCCTCCACCTGCCCCCACCCGCCCCGGCACCCCCCGTCAGTCGGCACCACCCCCGGCCAGCAGCTGCAGGCGCAGCGCCAGCTGCAGCTCCAGCGACCGCTCCGGCTGGTTCCAGCCCCCGCCGAGCAGTGCCTCGACCCGGTCCAGCCGCTGGACCACCGTGTTCACGTGGACGTGCAGCTCGTCCTTGGCCCTGGTCAGGCTGCCGCCGCAGTCGAAGTAGGCGCGCAGGGTGCGGACCAGCTCGGTGCCGCGCTTGGCGTCGTAGGCGAGCAGCGGGCCGAGCGCGCCGCCGACGAAGCCGTCCACGTCGTGGCCGTCGCCGAGCAGCACCCCGAGGAAGCCGAGCGCGCAGGCCGAGGCGCCCTCCCCGGCGCGGCCGAGCACCCGCAGGGCCCGTACGCAGCGCAGGCCCTCGTCGTACGAGGCGGCCAGGGCGGCCGGGCCGGCGGCGGGGCGGCCGGCGCCGACGGTGACGGCGAAGCCCGCCAGCCGGGCCAGCCGTTCGGCGGCCCGCCGGGCGG
This sequence comes from Kitasatospora sp. NPDC059146, assembly GCF_042786665.1. Lineage (NCBI taxonomy): Bacteria > Bacillati > Actinomycetota > Actinomycetes > Kitasatosporales > Streptomycetaceae > Kitasatospora > Kitasatospora sp. NPDC059146. Next base: position 71,928 of record NZ_JBHZCY010000025.1, read on the forward strand.
TCTGCTCCGGGTCCTCGGCGCAGCCCGGGGCGACGGGCACCAGCAGTGCGACCGCCTCGCCGTGCTCGGCGCTGACGCCGCGGGAGCCGAACAGGTACCGCCGCGCCGCGCCGGCCAGTCGCCCCCGGTCGTCGCCGTCGCGGTCGGCGGGTTCGGCGGCCAGCGCCAGGTGCGGCCGGGCGAGGTCGACCCCGAGCCGGCGGCCGCGGGCGGTGAGCCCGGCCGGGTCGCGGTCGGGGGCGGTGAGCAGGTCGGTGAGCAGTTCGCCGCGGACCCGGTTCTCGGTCTCCGCGACCGAGCGGCGCAGCAGCAGGACCAGCGCGGTCACCACGCCGGCCCGTTCGAACAGCCGCCGGTCGGGGTCGTCCAGGTCGGGCCGGCCGCGCAGCACCAGGGTGCCGAGCAGGTCGTGCCCGGCCAGCACCGCGCACACCCAGAGCCCGTCGTGCCGTACGGACCGGCCCTCGGCCCGGGAGGCGGCCACCGCGTCGGCGAGTTCGGCCGCGGCGGCGGGCGGTCCGGCGAGCGGTTCGCCCTCGGCGTCCAGGACGGTCGTCTCCCCGTCCAGCAGGTGGGCGACGGCGGCGGCCACGTCCGACACCTCGGCGCCGCGCAGCACCAGGTCGGTCAGCCGGTCGTGGGCCTGCTCGGCGCGCTGGACGGCGGCGGAGTGGGCCCGGACCAGCTCGTTGGCGGCGTTGAGTTCGGCCAGCGCGGCCCGGGTGTCGGCCAGCGCCGCGGCGGTGTCCAGGGCGATCGCGGCGTGCGCGGCCAGGGTGCAGAGCAGCGCGACCTCGTCGGGGGAGAAGGCGCGCGGCGAGCGGTCGGCGGCGAACAGGACGCCGATGACGTCGCCGCCGAGCAGCAGCGGTACGCCGATGATCGCCACCAGGCCCTCGTCCAGCACGCCCGCGTCGATCGTGCCGGTGTGGTGGAAGCGCTCGTCGGCGCGGTAGTCGGGGGTGGCGTAGGGGAGGGCGGTCTGGGCGACCAGCCCGCCGAGGCCGTCGCCGAGGCTGAGCCGCAGGGTCTGGAACAGGACGGAGACCGAGCCGTCGGTGACCCGCATGTAGGTGTCGCCGGCGGCCTCGTCCGGCAGGGTCAGGTAGGCGGTGTCGGTGCCGAGCAGCATCCGGGCGCGGCGGACGATGGCCTGCAGCACGGTGTCCAGGTCCCGGGACGCGGCGAGGTCTCCGGCGGTGTCGAACAGTGCCGTCAACTCGGCTTCCCGGCGCCGGTGTTGACGCAGGGTGCGGTGCACCCGCAGGGCCTGCCAGGTGGCGTCGTCGATCTCGGCGAGGACGCCGGCCGGCGCCCCGCGGCGGCGGGCGTCGGCCAGCACCTCGGCGAAGTCCTCGGTGGCGGAGCCGGAGGCGAGCAGGTCGAGCAGCCGTCGCAGCGCGGGCGCGGCGCTCTCGTCGGGGCGGTTCATCCGGTCATCCGGGGTGGTTCATGGTGCGGGCCGCCAATCGGCGTCGGTTCCGTCGGTGCCGAGGAATCGCGATGCTATCGGCTCGCCGTCCAGGCCATTCCGTCCGTGCCACCGCGTTCAGGCCACCGCGCTCAGCCACCGCGTCCATGCCACCGCGCTAGGCCACCGCGTCCCCAGGCCGCCGCGTTCAGGCCACGGCGGGCTTCCCGACCGCCGCACCGTCCGGCGACGCCTCCTCCGCGACCTCCGCCAGGTCCTGCCCCCTGGTCTCCCGCGCGCACAGCACCGCCAGGACGGTGACCGCCGCCGCGATCGCCACGTACACCGAGACGGGGGTGGCGCTGCCGTAGTCCTTGAGCAGCGCGGTCGCGATCAGCGGCGCCGGCGCGCCGGCCGCCACCGAGGCGAACTGGGCGCCGATGGAGGCCCCCGAGTAGCGCAGCCGGGTCGCGAACAGCTCGGAGAAGAAGGCCGCCTGCGGGGCGTACATGGCGCTGTGGAAGACCAGGCCGACCGTCACCGCGAGGACCAGCTGCCCGAACGAGTGGGTGTCCACCAGCCCGAAGAACACGAACGCCCAGGCCCCGACGCCGACCGCGCCCACCAGGTACACCGGTTTGCGCCCGACCCGGTCGGACAGCGCCCCGAACAGCGGGATCAGCGCGAACTGGATCGCGGAGCCGATCAGTACGGCGTTCAGCGCGCTCTGCTTGTCGAAGTGGGCGTGGGTGACGGCGTACGTCAGCACAAAGGTGGTCATCACGTAGTACGAGATGTTCTCCGCCATCCGCGCGCCCATGGCCACCAGCACCTCCCGCCAGTGGTTGCGCAACACCCCCACCAGCGGCGCCTGTTCGGCCTCCGGGCGGTTCGCGACCGCCTCCCGGAACAGCGGCGACTCCTCCACCGCCAGCCGGATCCACATCCCGACGCCGACCAGCACCGCCGACAGCAGGAACGGCACCCGCCACCCCCACGCCAGGAACGCGCTCTCCGACTGCACCGCCGTCATCAGCGACAGCACGCCCGCCGCCAGCAGGTTCCCGGCGGGCGCCCCGCCCTGCGGCCACGACGCCCAGAACCCCCGCCGCCGCCGGTCCCCGTGCTCCGACACCAGCAGCACCGCCCCGCCCCACTCGCCGCCGAGCGCGAAGCCCTGCACCAGCCGCAGCGCGGTCAGCAGCACCGGCGCCGCCGCCCCGATCGAGTCGTAGGTCGGCAGCAACCCGATCGCGGTGGTCGATCCGCCCATCAGCAGCAGGCTCACCACCAGCAGTCTCTTCCGGCCGATCCGGTCGCCGAAGTGACCGAACACCAGCGCTCCGACCGGCCGTGCCGCGAACCCGATCGCGTACGTCAGGAACGACAGCAGGGTCCCGGTCAGCGGGTCGGTGTTGGGGAAGAACAGCTTCCCGAAGACCAGCGCCGCGGCCGTTCCGTACAAGAAGTAGTCGTACCACTCGATCGTCGTGCCGATCAGACTCGCGGCCACCACTCGCGGGAGTGAACTGGTAGCCGCCGTGCCACGTGCGGGGGCGTTCATGGTCACCACTTCCAGGTCCAGGGGGACGGGGACGATGTCGCCACAAGGTAGGGAGCCCGCGCCCGGCGGCCCATGTGGTCGACCCACACAGCCCGTCGGCCTGCTGTGGCCCTCCGCCCCATGACCGTTGTCGGTGCCGGCACCGGCTCAGTGCGCCGTCCAGCCGCCGTCGATCGGCAGGCTGGCGCCGGTGACGTAGGCGGCGGCGGGGGAGCAGAGCCAGAGGGCGAGTTGGGCGACCTCCTCGGGTTCGATGAGCCGCTTGACGGCGGTCCGGTCGAGCATGATCCGCTCGACCACCTCCTCCTCGGGGATGCCGTGGGCCAGCGCCTGGGCGGCGATCTGCTTCTCCACCAGGGGAGTTCGGACGTACCCGGGGTTGAGGCAGTTGCTGGTGACCCCGTACGGGGCGCCCTCCAGGGCGACGGTCTTGCTGAGGCCCTCCAGGCCGTGCTTGGCCGTGACGTACGCGGACTTGAAGGCGCTGGCGCGCAGGCCGTGGACGGAGGAGACGTTGACGATCCGGCCCCACCCCCGCTCGTACATGTGCGGGAGGGTGCGGCGCAGGATCCGGAACGGGGCCTCGACCATGACGCGTTGGATGAGGGTGAAGCGTTCGACCGGGAACTCGTGGACGGGTGCGACGTGTTGCAGGCCGGCGTTGTTGACCACGACGTCGGCGTCGGCGGGCAGGGCGTCCACGGCCTCGGGATCGGCGAGGTCGGCGACGATCGCGCGCCCGCCGATCCGGTCCGCGAGCTCCCGGGCCGGGCCGGCCGCGAGGTCGACGACGTAGACCCGGGCGCCGGCTCCGGCGAGGGCTTCGGCGCAGGCCCGGCCGATGCCCGAGGCGGCTCCGGTGACCAGGGCCGTGCGGCCGTCGAGCGGGCGGGCAGTAGAGGTGTCCATGGCCGAGAACGGTAGGAATCCGGCGTCGCCGCTCCCATGTGGCGGGCCGACACAGCACCGCGGCCTGTCATGGCGTCGACCACCACCGACGCCGGTTGACGGTTCGCCCCCGTACGGCCAAACCCACCCTGGCCCCGCTTCCCCACAATGGGCGCGCTTGCTTCACCCGTTCGGAGGATTGGTCGGTCAGATCCACCCATAGCGCCCGAATGCTCGCTACATTCACGCCGATTCCCGACAGGGGGCGCCGCCCCGGGCGAGCCGAACTGCTGGTGGAGCCCGGTGCGACGTCCGAGAGGTGTTGACTGACATGTCCCAACGGCCTGCAACCGACAGCCCGGCGTACGGACCGCTCGACCCGCTCGGCCAGCGCCGAGGCCCGGTCGGCCGGGCCCTTCCGGACGCGCCCGACGCCCTGACCGCCGACACGCTGACCGCTGAACCGCTGACCGCCGACACGCTGACCGCTGACCCGATGACCGCCGACGCCCCGACCGCCGAGGAACTGCGACTGCCCGTGCAGGCCACACCCGCCCGGCACGAAGCCACCGCCGCGCCCGCCGCCCCAGCGACCACCAGCGGCCACGGCAGCCACACCGGCCACTCCGGCCCGACGCCGCAGAACGGCCAACTCGCCGCCCTGATCGAGGAGGCCGGCTTCTCGCACGCGGGCCTGGCCCGCCGGGTCGACCAGCTCGGCCTGGAGCACGGCCTCGACCTGCGCTACGACAAGACCTCGGTCACCCGCTGGCTGCGCGGCCAGCAACCCCGCGGCGCCACCCCGGCGCTGATCGCCGAGGTCTTCACCCGCCGCCTCGGCCGCCGCCTCACCGCCCAGGACCTCGGCCTGGACGCCTGCGCCCCGGTCTACGCGGGCCTGGAGTTCGCCGAGACCCCGCAGGAGGCGGTGGACATCGTGGCGAGCATGTGGCGCAAGGACAACGGCCCGCAGTCCGAACTGCGCCGGATCGCCTTCACCCCGGCCGGCCTGGTCGTCCCCAGCCGGGACTGGCTGATCGGCCGCACCGACGAACGGGTCGCCCGGGACGGCTCCACGCTGACCCGCCCGGACACCGCCACCGGTCCGCCCGGCACCGCCCCCGGCGCACCGGCGTCGAACGTGCCCGGCGCACCCGTCGCGGGCCCGGCGCGCACCCAGCCCGCCGGCGCCCCGGGCGCCCGCAGCACCGCCGGAACCACCGGCACCGCCGCCACCATCGGCCGGGTGCCCACCCAGAGCCGCCGCCCGCCCGCCGCCGTCGAACCGCCGTACACCGACCCGACCCGGGAGGCCCGCCCCGCCCTGCGGGTCGGCCGCGGCGACATCGCCGCCATCCGCGCCGTCGGGGACCTCTTCCGCGCGCTCGACCACGCCTACGGCGGCGGCCACGCCCGCCAGGCGCTGGTCCGCTACCTGGAGAGCGAGGCCGAGCCGATGCTGCGCGGCCGCTACGGCGAGCAGATCGGCCGCGCCCTGTTCGGAGCCGTCGCCGACCTCACCAGGCTGGCCGGCTGGACGTCCTTCGACATCGCCGCGCACGGCCTCGCCCAGCGCTACTTCGTCCAGGCGCTGCGCCTCTCCCAGGCCGCCGGGGACCGCGCGCTCGGCGGATACGTGCTGGTGACGATGAGCCAGCAGGCCGTCCACCTGGGCCACGGCCGGGAGGCCGTCCAGCTCGCCCGGGTCGCCCAGCAGGGCGTCGGTACCGCCGTCCCGCCGGTGGTCCAGTCGCTGATGCACGCCGCCGAGGCCCGGGGCCACGGCCTGCTGGGCGACGTCCGCTCCTGCACCACCGCGCTGGTCCGGGCCGAGCGGTCGCTCGCGGCCTCCCGTACCGGCGACGAACTGCCCTCCTGGGCACGGTACTTCGACGAGGCCCAGCTCTCCGACGAGTTCGCCCACTGCTACCGCGACCTCCAGCAGTGGCGCACCTGCGCGCAGCACGCCGAGAAGTCGCTGAGGCTGCGCTCGCCCGCCTACGCGCGCAGCCGGATCTTCTGCCGGCTGGTGCTCGCCACCGCCCGGCTCGGCATGGGGGACCTCGACGAGGCCTGCACCATGGCCACCGACGCGCTGCGGGCGGCGGGGGAGATGCGCTCGGCCCGCTCGCTGGAGTACGTCCGGGACTTCCACCGCCGCCTCACCCCGTACCGGGGCAGCCAGGTGGCCCGGGCCTTCGAGGAGACGGCCCGCCAGGCGGGCGTGATCTGACGGAACCGGCCGTGCGAGGGCCGGGAGCTCACCAGCTCTCGGCCCGGACCCTCGGCCGCTCGGGGTCGGCGGCCGCCCGCCGCCCGCCCCGCACCCGCTGGGCCACCAGCGGGAACACCAGGACCGACAGCATCCCGGCGCCGACCAGCGCCGCCGCCGTCGAGGAGGGCAGGTGTCCGGCCTCCACCTCGATCGTGGTGATCACCACGACCAGCGGCAGCGCCGTCGACGCGTAGAGCCCGAGCGCGGCACGGTCGCGCCCGCCGAGCCCGGCCGGGGCGAGCAGCCCGGCCGGCAGGCCGCGTACGGCGAGGAACAGCAGCAGGAACACCGGGACGAGCAACAGGGTGCCGGGGTCGTCCAGCAGCGCGTCCAGGTCGAAGTTCATCCCGCTGACCACGAAGAAGATCGGCACCAGGAAGCCGAAGCCGATGCTCTCCAGCTTGGCCTCGATCACCTCCTCCTCGGCCCGGCGGATGTCGGAGAGCAGCAGCCGGGAGACGATCCCGGCGGTGAAGGCGCCGAGCAGCATGTCCAGGTCGAGCCAGAGCGCGGCCGCGACCATGACGGCGAGCACCAGGATCACCGCCCGGATCGCGAACTGCCCGGAGGTGCGCAGGGTCCGCTCGATCAGCCGGGTGGCCCAGGCCGGGCGCGGCCGGCGGGCGCCGAGCACGGCGACGGCGGTGATCACCGCGAAGGCGCCGAGGATGACCGCGGTCCGGGCGGGCGAGTTGCCGCTGAGCAGCACGGCGATCGCGATGATCGGCCCGAACTCCCCGACCGCACCGGTGGCCATCACCAACGAGCCGAAGGGGGTGGGCAGTTCGCCGGAGTCGCGGAGGATCGGCAGGATCGTGCCGAGCGCGGTGGTGGTGAGCACCAGCCCGGCGAAGGCGCCGTCCCACGGGTCCCGGTTGACCAGGGCGCCGACGCCGAGGGCCAGGACGAGCGAGACCAGCCACGCGGTGCCCGCCCGTTTCAGCGGGCCACCGCGCAGTTTGGCGAAGTCGATCTCGTACCCGGCGAGGAACATCAGTATGGCCAGGCCGAACTGGGACAGCGCGTTCACCAGGTCGTCGACGTGCGCCCAGTCCAGGACGGACGGGCCGATCAGCACGCCGAGCACGATCTCGAACACCACGGTCGGTACGGCGATCCACCGCAGCAGCCGGTCGGCGAGCAGCGGTGCGGCGACGGCTGCGGCGGGGATCAGGATCAGCGCCACCGGTTGGGCGGAGGCGCTCACCGGGCGGCCGGCCCGGCGGCCGAAACCGTTGGAACCATCCGATGAGTGATCAGAACGGTCATGCGAGGCATCCTGGCACGCCGTCGGTCTGTCACCCCGGCAGACCGCTGGCGTGTCCGCGCCCCCGCGGTACCGGCCTCAGGCCGCCGCCTCGGCCTCCCGCGCCCCGGCCGGCAGCCCGAGGTCGCCGAGCACCGCCCGCGCCGCCCGCCGCCCGGACACCAGCGCGCCCTGCACGGTGCTGGTGTCCCGGTGGTCCCCGGCGACGTACAGCCCGGCCAGCAGCCGCACCGGGCGGCGGGGGTTGTGCGGCGGCGGCATCGCGGGCAGCGCGTCCGGGACGTGCCGCACGCTGAGGAACTGCCAGTCCGCCGTCGAGGCGCCGTACAACTCGGCGAGCCGGGCGCGGACGGCCGGTTCCAGCCCGGCCGGACCGCCCGCGTCGAAGGAGCGCCGGCCGAGCACGGTGGTGGCGACCAGCGCCTGCCCGGCCGGGGCGTAGGACGGGTGCAGCTCGCTGAGCACCAGCGAGTGCGAGACCAGCGGCGGGTGTCCGTTCGGCCGGTCGGCGTCCAGCAGCAGCACGGCCTCGGCGAGCGGGGCGCGGTCGGCCGCGTGGAAGAAGGTGGTGACGGGGTGGAAGTCGGGCAGCCGGAGCCCCGGCAGCAGCTCGGCCGCGGAGCGGGCGTCGGTGGCGACCACCACGGCCTGGGCGCCGATCCGCCCGTGCGCGAGGGTCTCCACGCCGTCGGCGCCGATCGAGGTGACCTGCACCCCGGTCCGCACGGTGCCGGCGGGCAGCGCGGCGGCCAGCTGGGCGGGCACGGCCGCGATCCCGTCGGCGGGCAGACAGAGTCGGCCGCGGGCGTACGAGCGCAGCACCAGGTCGGCGATCCGGCTGCTGGTGCCGAGGGCCGGGTCGCCGAGCAGGGCGCTGAGCAGCGGGCGCAGGAAGCCGTCGACGGTGCGCGGGGCGAGGCCGTGGCCGGCCAGTGCGCGGGCGGCGGTGGTCTCCGGGCGGGCCTGCAGCCGGGCGGCGGGGGTGGTGGCGATCCGGCCCAGCCAGCTGCCGAGGCGGGCCTTGTCCAGCGGGCTGCCGAGCGGGGCCCGGAGGGCGGCCTGCCGGGCGGCGGTGAGCTGGGGGTCCCCGGCGCGGTAGCGGCGGCCGGCGCTGTGCACGAGTACGCCGGGCGCGAGCGGGCGCAGGTCCAGGCGGTCGAGGTCGAGCGCCCGGCGCAGCTCCGGGTAGGCGGTGTTGAGCAGGTGGCTGCCGTCGTCGAGGCGGAAGCCGTCGAGCTCGCGGGTGGCCATCCGGCCGCCGATCCGGTCGGTGGTCTCCAGGACCTGGACGGTGAGGCCTTGGCCGGTGAGCGCGCGGGCGGCGGCCAGGCCCGCGAGTCCGGCGCCGACCACGACGACGTCCGGGTCGGACGGGCGGCGGGCGCGGCGGGTGAAGTCGTACGTGGGCACTGGAGTGCTCCCTCCCTGGTCCCGGGGCTCCGGCCGACGCAGGCAGCGGGGTGCCGGGACACGGTCCGTGGAAGGTGATGCCCAGTCAGTGTGAGCATCAGACCGGTGCGGTGGACCGGATGCGGGGGTCGGGAGGGGTCGTGCGGCGCCGGGCGGGGGCGCGGTCACGGACAGTGCGCCGTGGCGGCCGGGTTACCGGGTCGGCGGGCGCGCACGGTCACCGGGGGCGTGCAACGCGCCCGTCGTGTGCTCCCGTGCGCCCCCTCCCGGAGCCCCGTCCGACCCCGCCCGGCATATGCCCCTGGCCAGGGCGAATGCCGTAGCGGGCCTACGCAGAACGAGGGGTCACAGCGCCGCCCGCACCGCCGAGTCCGGATCCGGGTGCGCGAACCGGAAGCCCGCGTCCAAGAGCCGCCGCGGTACCACCCGGTGGCTCCCGACCACCTCGACCGCCAGCTCCCCGAGCACGGCCTTCAACACCGCCTCCGGCACCGGGAACGGCGTCGGCCGCCCGAGCGCCCGCCCGAGCGCCGCGGTCAGCTCGGCGTTGGTGGCCGGCTCCGGCGCGGTGAGGTTGAAGGCGCCGGAGAGGTCCTCCCGGTCGATCAGGAACCGCAGCGCGGCCACCTCGTCGGCCAGCGAGACGTAGCTCCAGTACTGCCCGCCGCTGCCGAGCCGCCCGCCCAGGCCCAGCTTGAACAGGGGGAACAGCCGCCCGCCCGCGCCGCCCGCGGCGGACAGCACCATGCCGGTGCGCGGGTGGACGACCCGGATCCCGGCCCGCTCGGCGGGCCGTGCGGCCGCCTCCCACGCCACGCACACCTCGGCCAGGAAGTCGTCCCCGGCGGGGGAGTCCTCGTCGATCACCCGGTCGCCGGTCTGCCCGTACCAGCCGACCGCGGAGGCGCTGACCAGCACCCGCGGCGGCTGCGCCAGCTCCGCGAGCGCCACCGCCAGCGTCTCGGTGCCGTACACCCGGCTCTCCCGGATCTCCCGCTTGTAGGAGTCCGTCCAGCGGCGGTCGCCGACCCCGGCGCCGGCCAGGTGCACCGCGGCGTCGACCCCGGCGAGCCCGTCCCGGTCGACCTCGCCGAGCAGTGGGTTCCAGCCGATCGCGGTGCTCCCGTCGGGCTGCGGCCCCGTCCTGGAGCGGTGCCGGACCAGCCGGACCACCTCGTGGCCGTCCGCCAGCAGGGAGCGGACGAGGGCCGAGCCGATCAATCCCGTGGAGCCCGTGACAGCGATGCGCATGGACCCATCCTCGCAGGACTTATCGCCTGTCACCCTTCGCACGCGCCCCAGTAGCATCACGCGGCATGACCCGCGAAGACGATCTGATCATCCGCCCGGCCCGCCCCGAGGACGAGCGCGGGCTCGCCGAGCTCGACCGCGCCGCCTGGTCCACCCTCTCCGACGTCGCCCCCGAGCCGCCCGTCGGGAAGCGGGTCTTCGACGAGGGCCACACCCCCGACCAGTTCCTGCTCGCCGTCCTGGACGGCCGGATCGTCGGCTACGTCCGCCAGGTCCAGGCGACCCCGCTGGCCGTCAACCGGCACGTCCGGCAGATCCAGGGCCTGGCCGTCGACGGCACGGTGCGCGGCCGGGGCATCGGCCGACGGCTGGTCGAGGCGGCCTGCGAGCACGCCCGGGCCCTCGGCGCCCGCAAGCTGACCCTCCGGGTGCTCGGCTGGAACGCCCCGGCCCGCCGGCTGTACGAGAGCTGCGGCTTCACGGTCGAGGGCACGCTGGCCGAGGAGTTCCTGATCGACGGGCAGTACGTGGACGACGTGTGGATGGCCCGCCGACTGACCGGCTGAGCCGCCCGTACCGTCACCCCTGCCGCCTGACGATCCGTCAGAACAGTTGCCGCGCAGTCGTGACGTACCTGCCTGTCTGGAGCGGCGCGGCGCCGGGTACCGTACGCCCGTGAGCAACTCGACGCCTCCCGGGTGGTACCCGGTCCCGGGTGCGGACGGCACCCCCGGTCACGAGCGCTGGTGGGACGGCAACGCCTGGACCGCCGAGGTCCGGCCGCTCCAGGCCCCCGGCGGCCAGCTCGCCGACGCCCCGACCCAGGGCTGGCAGCCCCCCGCCGCGCAGCCGCCGCAGGCCGGCTACGGCTACCCCGCGCAGAGCGGCTCACCCGCCCCCGGCTACGGCTACCCGGCGCAGGACGCGGTCCAGTCGCCCGGCTACGGCTACCCCGGCCAGGGCCCGTACGGCGGCCCGCAGCAGTACCCGGGCCAGCCGGCCCACCTCGGCCAGGAGGCCTACCCGGGCGCCGGCTACGGCTACCCGCCGCCCGCCCCCGCGAAGAACCGCACCGGCGTGATCGTCGGCATCTCGGTCGCGGTGCTGGTCGTCGGCGGGATCATCGCCGGGCTCACGCTCAGCGGCGGCGGGAACACCAAGGCCGACCCGACCCCCAACCCCACGGTCACCGTCACCCAGAGCGACGGCCCCACGCCGAGCCCCACCCCGACCCGGAGCGCGCCCGCCCCCAAGCCCGTCCCGTCGGTCAAGAGCACCGTCCCGGACCCGCAGCACGCGATCACCGTCCCGGTCCTCGACGGCTGGGACGCGGCGACCAACTCCGCGCACTCCACCGTCTACCTCGGCAGTGGCCGCTACTCCTGCGCCGACGGCAACTCCTGCATCCGCGGCCAGTTCTCGATCGAGAAGGACACCGTCCAGGGCGACACCCCCAAGGGGGCCGCCGACGCGGCGATGCCGACCTACGCCGGGACGATCTTCTCCGGGATCACCTCGCACACCGACTCCGGTTCCGGCTACGTCTCCGTCGCCGGTGTGCTCGGCTACGCCACCCGCTGGCACGTCGGCACCTCGGACGGCACCCAGGGCTACGTCCTGCTGGCCGCCGTCCCGGCCAAGGGCGGCGGCTACGTGATCTTCGAGGGCGGCGTGGACGACGACCCGGCCGCGCCGGACCCCGCGGTGCTGGACCAGATCCTCAAGGGCATCAAGCAGGACGGCTCCGCCGGCAGCAGCACCTGATCCGACGCGACACCCCGCAGGGGGTGTCGGACACGCCCTAATCCCCGTACCGCTCCCAGAGCTTGGGGAAGCGCTTCGCCATCACGTCCGGGTCGTCGAAGTCCAGGAACGCCCCGGTCGGCCGTCCCGCCTGCCGCCCGCCCACCTCGGGCAGCGGCAGGCCGGTCAGCTGCTCGTACGCCTCGTCGGCGGCGAAGCCGAGGTCCTCGGCCTCGCCGTCCTCCTCCTCGTCGAACTCGGGCAGCAGGTCCGCCAGGTCGTCCGGTTCGACCAGCCCGCCCTCGAAGACCTCCCGGCCCTGGCCGATCAGCCAGCAGCGGAAGTAGTCGAAGGTGTCCTCCGAGGCGCCGTCCAGCAGCAGATGGGCCGCCCCCCACAGGTCGTAGCGGTAGGCGCGCTGGAACCGGGCCTCGAACAGCCGACCGAAGTCGATCACGTCGTCGGGGGTCAGCTGGACGAGGCGCTCCACCAGCCGCTCGGCCTGTTCGTCGGGATCGCCGTCGGCGGCCTCCCAGGTGTCGTCGATGATCTGCCAGAAGTCCGTCTCGTCCATCACCGCTCAAGCATCCCTTTTCCGTCGTCTCCACGCATGCCATGACCCGGCGGGAACCGCATCCCGGGAAGCGGCGGAGCCCCGCGCCGTCCGGGGACGACACGGGGCTCCGTACGACCGTGCTGCGGTCGCGCTGCCTTACAGGCCGAGCTCGACCTCGAACTCGCCGGCCTCCAGGATCTCCTTGACCGCGACCAGGTAGCGGGCGGCGTCGGCGCCGTCCACCAGGCGGTGGTCGTAGGAGAGCGACAGGTAGGTCATGTCACGGATGCCGATGGCGGTGCCGCCGTCGGCCTCGATGACCACCGGGCGCTTGACGGTGGCACCGATGCCCAGGATGGCGGCCTGGTTCGGCGGCACGATCACGGTGTCGAACAGGGCACCGCGCGAACCGGTGTTGCTGATCGTGAAGGTGGCGCCGGACAGCTCGTCCGGGGTGATCTTGCTGTCGCGGACCTTGGTGGCCAGCTCGGCGGTCTTCTTCGAGATGCCGGCGATGTTGAGGTCGCCCGCACCCTTGATGACCGGGGTCATCAGACCCTTCTCGGAGTCCACCGCGATGCCGATGTTCTCGGTGTCGAAGTAGGTGATGGTGCCCTCGGCGTCGTTGATCCGCGCGTTGACGACCGCGTGGACCTTGAGCGCCTGGGCGGCGGCCTTCACGAAGAACGGCATCGGGGAGAGCTTGACGCCCTCGCGGGCCAGGAAGCCCTCCTTGGCCTTGGCGCGCAGCGACATGATCTTGGTGACGTCCACCTCGACCACGCTGGTCAGCTGGGCCTGCTCGTGCAGGGCCTTCATCATGTTGTCGCCGATGACCTTGCGCATGCGGGTCATCTTGACCGTCTGGCCGCGCAGGGCGGACGGAGCGGAGACGGCCTTCGGCGCAGCGGCGGCCGGAGCGGCGGCGGCGACCGGGGCCGGGGCGGCCTTGGCGGCCTCCGCGGCGGCGATGACGTCCTGCTTGCGGATGCGGCCGCCGACGCCGGTGCCGGCGACGGAGGACAGCGCGACGCCGTGCTCGGCGGCGAGCTTGCGCACCAGCGGGGTGACGTAGGCGTCACCGGCGTCGGCCACCGGGGCGGCCGGAGCGGCGACGGGGGCCGGGGCGGCGACGGGGGCCGGGGCGGCGACCGGAGCCGGGGCGGCAACGGGAGCCGGAGCGGCGACCGGGGCGGCCGGGGCAACCGGGGCCGGGGCGGCGACCGGGGCGACCGGAGCCGGAGCGGCGACCGGGGCCGGAGCGGCGACCGGGGCCGGAGCGGCAGCGGCGGCACCCGGGGCGCCGATCAGCGCGAGCTGGGCGCCGACCTCGGCGGTCTCGTCCTCGGCGACCAGGATCTTGACGACGACGCCGGCGACCGGCGACGGGATCTCGGTGTCGACCTTGTCGGTGGAGACCTCGAGCAGCGGCTCGTCGACCTCGACCGTCTCACCCTCGGCCTTGAGCCAACGGGTGACGGTGCCCTCGGTGACCGACTCGCCCAGCGCGGGCAGCAGCACCGGGGTGGCGTCGCCGGCCGGAGCAGCCGGAGCGGCAGCCGGAGCAGCCGGAGCAGCCGGGGCCTCGGCGACCGGGGCCGGAGCGGCCACGGGAGCCGGCGCGGCGACCGGCGCGGCCTCGACCACGGGGGCCGGGGCGGCGGCCGGGGCACCGGTGCCGTCGTCGATGATCGCCAGCTCGGCGCCGACCTCGACGGTCTCGTCCTCGCCGACCTTGATCGAGGAGAGGATGCCGGAAGCCGGGGCCGGGATCTCGGTGTCGACCTTGTCGGTCGAGACCTCGAGCAGCGGCTCGTCGACCTCGACACGCTCACCCTCGGCCTTGAGCCAGCGGGTGACAGTGCCCTCGGAAACGCTCTCGCCCAGCGCGGGCAGTGTTACTGAGACCGCCATGGTTTCAGCGACTCCTATCAAGTCTTGCGTACGGGAAGTACGGGAAGTACCGGAAACGGGGGGTGGTGGGCGCGATCAGTCGTGCGCGTGCAGCGGCTTGCCGGCCAGCGCCAGGTGCGCCTCGCCCAGGGCCTCGGACTGGGTCGGGTGCGCGTGGATCAGCTGCGCGACCTCGGCCGGCAGGGCCTCCCAGTTGTAGATGAGCTGGGCTTCGCCGACCTGCTCGCCCATGCGGGCGCCGACCATGTGGACGCCGACCACGGCGCCGTCCTTGACCTGGACGAGCTTGATCTCGCCGGCGGTCTTCAGGATCTTGCTCTTGCCGTTGCCGGCCAGGTTGTACTTGAGGGTGACGACCTTCTCCTTGCCGTACATCTCGACGGCCTTGGCCTCGGAGATGCCGACGGAGGCGACCTCCGGGTTGGAGTAGGTCACGCGCGGGACGCCGTCGTAGTCGATCGGCACCGGCTTGAGGCCGGCCAGGCGCTCGGCGACCAGGATGCCCTCGGCGAAGCCGACGTGGGCCAGCTGCAGGGTCGGGGCGAGGTCGCCGACGGCGGAGATGGTGGGCACGTTGGTGCGCATGTACTCGTCGACCAGGACGTAGCCGCGGTCCATCGCGACGCCGTTCTCCTCGTAGCCGAGGCCGGCCGAGACCGGGCCGCGGCCGATGGCGACGAGCAGCAGGTCGGCGTCGATCTGCTTGCCGTTCTCGGTGGAGACGCGGACACCGGACTCGGTGTACTCGACGCCCGAGAAGCGGGCCTTGAGCTCGAACTTGATGCCGCGCTTGCGGAAGGCGCGCTCCAGCAGCTTGGAGGAGTTCTCGTCCTCCAGCGGGACGAGGTGCGGCAGCGCCTCGACGATGGTGACCTCGACGCCGAAGGACTTCCAGACCGAGGCGAACTCGACGCCGATGACGCCGCCGCCGAGGATGACGACGGACTTCGGGATCCGGTCGAGCTTGAGGGCGTGGTCCGAGGAGATCACGCGGTTGCCGTCGATCTCCAGGCCCGGGATCGAGCGCGGCACCGAACCGGTGGCGAGGACGATGTGGCGGCCCTCGATGCGCTGGCCGTTCACGTCGACCGAGGTCTGCGAGGAGAGCTTGCCCGCGCCCTGGATGAAGGTGACCTTGCGCGAGGCCACCAGGCCCTGGAGGCCCTTGTACAGGCCGGCGATGACGTCGTCCTTGTACTTGTGGACGCCGTTGATGTCGATGCCCTGGAAGGTGGCCAGCACGCCGAACTCGGCGGCCTCCTTCGTCTCGTCCGCGATCTCGGCCGCGTGCAGCAGGGCCTTGGTCGGGATGCAGCCGCGGTGCAGGCAGGTGCCGCCCAGCTCGCCCTTCTCGACCAGGGCGACGCTCAGACCCAGCTGAGCGGCGCGGAGCGCCGCGGCGTAACCGCCGCTTCCGCCTCCGAGAATGACTACGTCGAAAACGGTGCTGGCGTCGTTCGCCACGTCACGTCCTCCATGCAATGGGGTGGGTCGCCGGGCCGGTCGCGGTCCGGTGGGTCGGAAGCCTTTGTGAGGCGCCCAGTCGTGCCGGAAATACATCTTCGCACTTGTTCGCGGTGGCTGATGTCCGGGTCCACCCCAGGGGTGTCCCACGGAGTGGTCACCGGGGCGGGAACACCCCCGACGGAAGGGCATCATCGCAGCTCAAGGCCTTGTTGACAGCCGCCGGACGGGCGTCTTCCGCCCGCTTCGGCGCCACCTCTTCCGCAGTGCGGAACAAAGTTTCGCCCGTGGCGAACAGAGGTGCGGTGGGGTGTCCGGTCCTACTCGCAGGTAACCCGTGCGGGAACGCCGACGGGGGCCCGGCGCCCGCGCGCCCGGCCCC